>NZ_JANSJC010000030.1:0-23668 GCF_047462375.1 Synechococcus sp. H55.8
ATAAACACGAATCTGTCGCGCTTGAGCCAGTCATCGACGATGTCGAACCATCCTCGCTCCTGGCGTACGCGCCCTACCGCGATGGTCATCTCAACTTCTCCCAAAAAAGATCTAAATGAATGAGAACGCTAATGAAACTACAAAGTTTGCTTCCTTGAAGCAAGAGAAGAGCCTAGGTATAAAGACTCAACTCGCGGGTCTTTTGCCTCACCTTCTTTTAACGGCTCTTTGGCCAGAGCTACTCAGGAGCTCTTACAAGTAGGACTCCCAGTGCTCCAAGACCCTGTCCAGAACCGTTTCCAGTACTCAACAACGGCCCAATGAGCCATCTGAGAGCTACCGGACAAGCTTTACGGCTGTAGGCATTACAATCTAGCCTATGCCGGTAAAGACTTGTAAATTGCTTTCATTATAGAGGCGGGTGACGCGCCTCCATCAAGTCCGAGGTGGCCGGGATCTTCACAGACTGTAATCTTTGCGGTTTTTCTCTCCTGAGATATTGAGCGTGAGGGGCCGCCTCACCTCAGGGAAGGCCGAAGGCCCAAGATCCGATATCCTTAAAGGGCGAGGCAATCCACCTGAGAGGAATCTATGGCTAGTGAGATCTTCACCATTGCTGGGCTCTCCATTGTCCTGACCCTAGTGGGCGTGGCGCTCGGATACGGGATCCTGCGCGTCACCCAGGGCGGGGCCGAGTAGGGATTTCCTCGCTTGGTGAAACATGAAAATCGGCATCGTCGGCGCCGGGGCAGTCGGGGGGCATTTGGCCGTCCGCCTGGCCCGAGCCGGTTTTCCAGTGAGTGTGGTGGCACGGGGATCCCACTTGCAGGCCATCCGCAGCCGAGGGTTGAAGCTGATCCGGCAGGGGGATCCTTCCCAGGCTTGGGTGGAGCGGCTGACAGCCAGCGACGACTTGGCTGAGCTGGGGCGGCAAGATGTGGTGATCGTTGCTGTCAAGGCCTACAGCTTGCCCCTGCTTGCCCCACAGTTGGGATCCCTGTGTGGCCCGGACACCCCCGTTGTGGTTGTTCAGAATGGCGTTCCCTGGTGGTACTTTTACCGGCATGGCGGCGAGTTTGAGGGGCGCTCCTTGACTTCGGTGGATCCGGGCGGGGTGATCGCCGCCCATCTGCCGATCGAGCGGGTGATCGGCTGTGTCGTGTACATCGCCGTGCAGTTGGCAGAGCCGGGGGTAGTTTTGCACACCGGCGGCGGGCGCTATATTCTGGGGGAGCCAGATGGATCGTTGTCGGAGCGGCTGCGCTCTCTGGCGGCCATCTTTGAGCAGGCGCAGCTTCCTGTAACTCTCACCTCCCAAATTCGGGTCGAGATCTGGCAAAAACTGTGGGGCAACGCCGCTTTCAACCCCATCAGCGCCCTCACCCGCGCGGCCCAAGACGAAATTGCCCAGTACCCGCCCACCCATGCGTTGGTTGAGTCGGTGATGCAGGAAACCGAGGCTGTGGCCCAAGCGCTGGGGATCCGGCTGCCGGTCTCTCTGGAAGAACGGCTCAAGGATGCAGCCCGCGTGGGATCCCATCGCACCTCGATGCTGCAGGATATTGAGCGGGGGCGACCGACGGAGATCGAGAGCATTGTCGGCGCCATCGCGGAGCTGGGGCGTTGGGCAGGGATCCCGACTCCCCATTTGGATACACTCTATGCTTGCGTTAAGCTGCTGGAGCGCTCGCTTCAGGCGGGGAAAGCGGCCCGTTCCCAGCCGCAGATCCCCTAGTAGCCCCTCAACTCTTGCGGACTATGCTGGAAAACGCCATTGTGCTCATCACCGGTGCCAGCAGCGGCATCGGGGCAGCCTGTGCCACGCTTTTTGCCCGTTCTGGGGCCAAGCTGATCCTGGTGGCCCGCCGTCAGGAGCGTCTGCAGGAGCTGGCTATGGAGTTGCAGCAGGCTTACGGCGCTTCCTCATACTTGCTGACTTTGGATGTGCGGGACAGGGCAGCCGTACAACAGGCGCTCCAGTCTTTGCCGCCGGTCTGGGCTGAGATCGACATCTTGATCAACAACGCCGGCCTCAGTCGCGGCTTGGACAAGCTCCACACCGGTGCTCTGCAAGATTGGGAGGAGATGATCGATACCAACATCAAGGGCTTGCTGTATGTTACCCGCGCCGTCTTGCCCGGCATGGTGGAGCGGGGCCGCGGCCATGTGGTGAACATCGGCTCCATTGCCGGTCGGCAGACCTATCCCGGCGGCGCCGTCTATTGTGCTTCCAAAGCCGCCGTGCGGGCCATCTCCGAGGGCCTGAAGCTGGATCTGCTGGGCACCCCCATTCGCGTCACCGAGATCCAGCCCGGCTTGGTGGAAACCGAGTTCAGCCAGGTGCGCTTCCACGGCGATCGCGAGCGGGCGGCAGCGGTCTATCGGGGCCTCACCCCCCTGACGGCGATGGATGTGGCCGAGGTGGTGCTGTTTGCCGTCACCCGTCCCCCCCACGTCAACCTCAGTGAGGTCTTGCTGGTGCCCACCGACCAGGCCAGCACGACAATGGTGCATCGCCGATAAGGATGCGAAGATCCCGATCCCTTCGCTTGTTCGGTATTCACCCCCCCATCCCTGGGCGACAATGGCGGCAAAGGGGGTGGGCCCATGGGAGTGGAAAGCGGGATCCTCATTGGGTTGGGCATCGGCCTACTCGGCACGCTGATTTTGCTCTGGCAGAGTCGGCGCCGCTTCGGCCGCCAATTGCAACAGTTGGGATCCCTGCTGCACGTGCCCCTGCCTCTGAGTTCGCCAGAACAGATGCTCAGCCGGCTCAGCCGCCACCTGCGCCAACAAGAACTGGAGTGGGCCAGCCAAAAACGACACCTGCAAGACTGGCAGTATCTCAGCCACCACCTGCCCTGGGGATACCTGCGGGTGGACGAGAACAACGTGGTTCTGGAGTGTAACCCTGCCGCTCAACGCCTGCTGCACATTGGCCAGTGGCAGCCGGGCGTCAAGCTCCTGCTGGAGTGGGTGCGCTCCTATGAGTTGGATCAGCTCATCGAAGCCACCCGCCGCCAGGGGGCCAACACGCCCATCCAGAGCCGCGAATGGATCTTCTACCCTTCCGGCGGCGAGAATAAACCGGTTCCGCTGCGGGCTTGGGGGCTGCCACTGCCGCAGGGGCAGGTTGCCATCTTTTTGGAAGACCGGCTGGAAGCTACCCTGCTAGCCCAACAACGGGATCGCTGGGCCTCGGATGTGGCCCACGAGCTGAAAACCCCCCTCACCTCGATTCGCCTGCTGGCCGAAACTTTACAAAGCCGGGTCGACACCGCGCAAGCGGTTTGGGTGGAACGATTGCTGAACGAGACGCTGCGCCTCAGCCAGTTGGTACAAGACTTGTTGGAACTGAGCGCCCTTAACTTGGGGGCCGGATCCCGCTCCCAATGGCGCTGGGTGGATCTGGCAGCCTTAGTGCGCGAAGCCTGGCAGAGCTTAGAACCGCTGGCCAAGCCCCGTCACCAGGAACTGCACCTGAGCAGCCCCTCCCAGCTCTATCTCTGGGGAGATGAACAGCGCCTCTACCGCCTCATCCTCAACCTCTTGGACAACGCCGTCAAATATGGCGCGCCCGACTCCCCTGTCCACGTGCTGCTCTTGGAACAGGGATCCCAGGTGCGGCTGGAGGTGTACGACCACGGCCCTGGCCTGCCGGAGGATCAATTTGAGCTGGTCTTTCAACCCTTTTACCGCACCGATGCGGCGCGGGCCCGCAGCAAAGGCGGCACCGGCCTGGGGCTGGCGATCGTGCGGCAAATTGTGGAACTTCACGGCGGCACAATCCGCCTGCGCAATCACCCACAAGCAGGTGGGCTGTGGGTGCAGGTGGAACTGCCCCGGAAACGCGCCGATGCCCTGTGAAAGCTGCCCAGAAGCGCTCCCGTCAACATCGCCAAACCCTTCGGCCTGAGAATTGCCGCAGATTTTCCTGCGGCGGGACTATCCATCTTGGAGGGGATCCCCTACAATTGGGGTAGGTAATCTTTACAGTTCATCCTACAGGCATTCGGAATGGGCGCCGACTATCATTCCGCTGATTTGTTGTCGGAGCGGGAACTGCAGGTCATCGAGTTGATTGCTGCAGGGCTGACCAATCAGGACATTGCGGAGCGCTTAGAGATTAGCAAACGTACCGTTGACAATCACATCAGCAACATTTTGAGTAAAACCCGAACTGCAAATCGGGTGGCTTTGGTACGCTGGGCTCTGCAATGGGGAAAGATTTGCCTGGACCAGGTCAATTGCTGCACCCTAGTGGATGACAAAATTGCCTAGCCCCATCTTGCTTTGCCAGTAGCCAGATGCCCAACGTAGAGTCTTAATCAGGGGATTTTTTTGCGTTTTGCACCGCGATTGCTTCTGGGAGCGGGGGTGAGGGGAAGAAAGAGGCTGCCGAGAGCCCTTGGGAAGTCTTCCAGTTTGGCTAGAGGTAGCTACATTTTGAGTTGTGTAGGTTGAGTTGTCATCCGTGAGCATCCCTGAGCTGAAACGTTACGCTGTTCGCTACGATTCCATGCCCCTGATGGTTTATCGGGAAGTGGCTGCCCATTTGGCCTGTGTTTCAGGGGTAGAAACGGAGCTGGAGTGGAAAAAAGACTCCAGCTTTCGCTACCAAGACAGCCAAGTAGAGGCGTTGCATATTTGTCAAAAACCCGGTGCCGACCCAGAGCAAATTAAGCGCATTCTCGACCACTACGGAACGTGGCAGTATAGCCCCTTAGAAGAATAGCCCTTTCTGCAATTAAATAAAAAAGGGAGCCCCAGGGGTGGGGATCCCTTGACGATTCCTCTGCAAGTTCTGGGACAGAAGCCGTTCAGCCAGTAGCCTGGCTTTGGTCAGACAGATGCAATCTACGGGCCAAACCCAGTCTTGCCAGCACCCAAATGGCCCAGTAGGTCATGTCGATCTCCCACCAACGCAAGCCTGCTTTCACGCGCTTCGGGTCGGCGTGATGGTTGTTGTGCCAGCCTTCACCATAGGTTAAGATGGCCGCCCACCAAAGGTTACGGGCATTGTCGTCGCTCTCGAAAGTTCGGTAACCCCAGAGGTGGCTGGCAGAGTTGATCAACCAGGTGCAGTGCAGCAGCAACACCGTCCGCACAAAGATGCCATAGATGACGAACGACCAACCCCCCAGCAAGTAGAGCACGGCAGCCAGCGGCAATTGCAGCAGCAGCCCATACTTGTCCAGCCAACGATAAAAAGGATCCCGAGCCAAATCCGGCGCAAAAGCAGAATACTTCTCACGGTTAAAAAACTCTTCCCGTTGGTAAATGAGCCAGAGCATGTGGCTCCACCAAAAGCCTTTGCGAGCAGAGTAGGGATCCCGCTCTTCGTCTTCAGTAAAAGCGTGATGCTGACGATGGCCGCCCACCCAGAAAATCGGCCCCCCTTGGATGGCGAGAGCGCCGAAGGTAGCAAAGACATATTCCAGCCACTTGGGCACTTGGAAACTGCGATGGCTAAGAAGACGATGATACCCTAGGCAGATGCCCAAGCTGCCGAAGCACCAGTGAAGCAATAGAGCCACTCCCAGGGCCGGCCAGGAAAAGTAAAAAATGCCGCCCACCAAAGCGAGGGCGTGAAAAACAATGAAAAAGAGAACAAATTCCCAGGCAAACCGGAAAGACTTTTGGGGCTCAGGCTGAGTGAGCGAAGCAGAACGGTCAGGATTATCCAGCGATTGGGAAGGAAGGGAAACGGCCATGAACCAGCAAAACCTCAGAAAAAGAGAAAGGGCAGCGCAGAATCAAATACCTCCTCACAAAGTTGCTTCTCATGCAAAGGCCACCGAATCCCTGACTCAGCTCACAAGGAGCTCACAACCCTGAAAGGCAAACCGGGATCCCTGAAGGCCCGCCCAAGCAAGCCCCAGCAGTGAAAGCGGCTACAAGAGAGCAGAAAAGCAGCAGGTTTGATCTCGCCTGAGGCTAAGCTTAACGATATTTCACCTCGAATGCAAGCGCTACTTGCAGGCTGCTGCCGTTCTCTAGGGTTTTCTCCTAACTCCTTACCCCATCACCCACCATGGCACGTTCTTCCTCTCGGCAAAGGCTGCTAGACGCGGCTCGGGAGCTGTTTGTTCGTCAGGGCATTACCCAGACCACCACCCGTCAAATCGCAGACCTAGCCGGCGTTAATGAAGTCACCCTATTTCGGCACTTTGGCAGCAAGCAGGGGCTGCTCTTGGCCGTGTTTGGTGAGCTGGGGGTCTTTTCCGGCATTGCCGATCTTCCTCTCCAGGGGGATCCCGCCTCATTCCAAGGCTCTGGGCTGCAGGCCATTCTGCTGCGCTATGTCCACACCTGTTTTCGGGCGCTGGCCGATAATCCTGAGCTGGTGCGCTCTTTGGTTGGAGAAGCAGGCTTTTATTCCGAGGAGCATCGCCGCGCTCTGAGGCTCGGCTTTTCTCAGGCGCAGGAACAGCTAACACAATACTTGCAACAGTTCCCCGGCTCTGAGTTCCAATCGGTCGAGCCCGAGCGCCTTCACCGAGCCGCTGGGGTTTTACACCTGATGATTTTGGGGGCAGCCGTGTTGGCCGTCACCGCCGGCCTGCCCTCGAGCGGCGAGGAGAAGTTGTCCCATGGCCGCTCATCAAACGCTGAAAGCGAACCAATCCCAGACCTACTCCAAGCCTGCGTAGAGCTGTGGATGGCAGGCTTGACCGACGTGAAAAAGGCAGAGAGCTAGCCTCCTCTCATGCGGCTTTAGGACTCCGTCCCGCTATCGCGAGTGGCGGGACGAAAACAGGCGATGGGCACCAAAAAGAGGGGAAAAGAGAGGAGGTTGTAAGCCGGGTTCTGTAGTGGGGCGTTCTTTCAAAACTTTCAAGAACTAACCCGCACTGGCGATCATCCATCTGGGAGTGATGTTGCCATCACCCTCTAGCGGCTCACCACCATCGAGAGCACCCTTCCCCAGCGTCTACTGGGTACCGTGATCTCGATGCAGCCGACAGGGGCGAAGAACAGCCATGATCCTGCGGCTGCGGCCTTGCTTTCCACCGGGGTTTACCGAGCCAACGCCTCTCGACGTTGCTGGTGGGCTCTTACCCCACCTTTGCACCCTTACCTGTGCTGGGATCCCAGCCATCGGCGGTATGTTTCTGTGGCACTGTCCTCGCGGTTACCCGCACTGGGAGTTTCCCCAGCGGTGTGTTCTTCTGAAAGCCCGGACTTTCCTCATCCCGCTGTCTGGTGGCGACAGCAAAGACGCGATCGCCTGCCCCTCCTCTCTCTTCACCTCGATCCTACTGCATTTCCCAAACCCGGAGATCACCTCCATCACCACAGCCGCCGCGCTTTCGGTGCCATGCCAAACAAGCAGATTGAGGATCTGGATGGCAGCAGCTCTCATACCTGAGGTAACACAGCGGCAGAGCGAGCAAGCTCTGTAAAAGAACTCCCCTCTCCCTTGGGGAGAGGGGCTGGGGGTGAGGGGGGTGGAGAGCCTTAGTAGCGATGCACCAGCCTGTTGAGGGGCTTGAAGATATCTGCCTCAAATTTCTTGCCCTTGAGCATGCGGTTCCAGTACAGCCAGGGCAACAGGTGCACCTTGGCCAGGTACATGGAGTAGCGCTCTCGTGTTGGATCCAGGGGGAAAGAGGGAGCTAGCTTTGCGTCATAGGCAAACTCCGCCATGATCAGGGAGTTGTAGCCGGTGATCAGGGGGCAGCAGGTGTAGCCGTCGTAGCGGGCCGGCAGCGGCTTGGACTGCATGGCCGCCAAGAGGTTTTCCGCCAGCACCGGCGCCTGCTTGCGGGCTGCGGCTGCCGTCTTGGAAGTCGGCAGGGAAGAGGCATCCCCCAAAGAGAATACGTTGGGGTAGCGGGGGTGTTGCAGCGTCCACTTGTCCACCTCCACCCAGCCACCAGGTCCCGCGAGGGGGCTGCGCTTGACAAAGTCCGGGGCGCTCATGGGCGGAGCCACGTGGATCATGTCGTAGTGCAGGCTTACCTCCTCTTTGCCCTTGTCGGTGGTTACCTCAAAGATGGCCTCTTGCGTCTCGGGCCGGATGGCCTTGAGGTTGTGCCTGAACTTTACCTGGATCCCGCGGCGCTCCACCACTTTCTCCAGGGCGGCGCTGTATTCCGGCACCGCGAAGAGGGTGGGAGTGGCAGTACAAAAGATAACTTTGGTGTTGACCCCAACGCCGCTTTTGCTCTTAAAGACGTCGTCGGCCATGTACATGATTTTCTGGGGCGCGCCGCCGCACTTGATGGGAGTGGCGGGGTAGGTGAAGATGGCCGTGCCCCCCTGGAAGTTGCGGATGGTCTCCCAGGTGTAGGGGGCGTAGTCTTTGGAGTAATTGCTGGTCACGCCGCCCTTGCCCAATGCTTCCGGCAGGCCTTCGATCAGGTGCCAGTCAATTTGGATCCCGGGGGCCATGATGAGGTAGTCGTATTCGATAACTTGGCCGGCCTCGGTGATGACGCGGTTGTGATCCGGATCCAGCTCGGCCACCCGCGCCTGGATCCACTTGGCTCCCCTGGGGATGACGGTTTTTTCATCGCGAACAAACTTGGCCAGCGGTGCAATGCCCCCGCCCACCAGCGTCCAGCCGGGCTGGTAGTAGTGCTTGTCGGAGGGCTCGATGATGGCAATGTCGAGGTTGCGCTGGCGCTCCAGCAACTGGGCTGCTGCACTGATGCCGGCTGCCCCTCCCCCGACGACAACAATCTGATGGCGAATAACTGCAGGAGAACTCCCAGAAGCAGCCCCCTGCACCTCGGAGCGCGCGCCGTTTTGCGGCACTGCTGCTGACTGGGCTTGCAACTCCCTTGGCTTTGTAGTCGGTACTACCATAACTCCCTCAAAACAGAAACAAAAAAAGCTACCGCTAGACTCAATTGGCCATATTAAAAAACAGCAAAAGAGCCAGCTCACCTGTCCAGGAGCCCGGACAGTTCAGCCGAAGCCCTTTGGCTCCCTACAAGCTCTAGCTAATCATACTACCTAATAAGAATATGTTCATCCTTTCTATCTATTGAGAATTTTAAGCAAATCTTAGCCGGCTGCCTAAACGTTGTTGACGCTTGTCTTGGTAAAGAGCCCCCCGAAGGACACCTTGCCGGGAAGGGCCCATGGCATTGGTTAGGCTATCAGAGATAAGGAGGGCAGGCAGCCCATCCAACCCTCGCGGTGTTGTAACTCAAGATTCCGAACATGGCCGAATCTTCATCCCCTGAGCTGCTCCCGGCCCTTGCCTGGCATGCCCTGCCGGAGGAGCAAGCCATCCAGGAACTCCTCGGAGAGGAGATGTCTTTGGCGGGGCTGTTGGAAAAGGGCCTCTCTCAAGCTGAAGTGGAGAAGAGGCAGCGGCAATACGGCCCCAATGAGCTGAAAGCCAAAGCTGCAACGCCGGCCTGGGTCAAGTTTCTGCAGCAGTTTAACCAGTCGCTGCTCTATATCCTGATGGTGGCTGGGGCGGTCAAGGCGTTCCTGGGATCCTGGCGCAACGCCATCGTGATCTGGGCGGTGGTGGTGATCAACGCCCTCATCAGCTACATCCAAGAGTCTAAGGCGGAGGAGGCGATCGCCGCTCTGGCCAAGTCGGTGGTGACTGAAGTCACGGTGATGCGGGAGGGGCAGAAAGTGCGGCTGCCCTCGCGGGAGCTGGTACCGGGGGATGTGGTGCTCTTGAGCTCGGGAGACAGGGTGCCCGCCGACCTGCGCCTGCTGAGTGCGCGCAACTTGCAGGTGGACGAATCGGCCCTCACGGGAGAATCGGTGCCGGTGGAAAAACGGCTGGGATCCCTCCCTGAAGACACGCCTTTGGCCGACCGCCAGAACATGGCCTACGCCGGCAGCTTCGTTACTTTTGGCCAAGGGGCGGGGGTGGTGGTGGCCATCGGCAACCAGACCCAGACGGGCCGCATTTCCAAGTTGATCGAAGAGGGGGGATCCCTGCAAACTCCCCTGACGCGCAAGTTTGAGGCGTTCAGCCTGACCTTGCTGAAAATTATCCTCACCTTGGCTGCGCTCACCTTTTTGGTGGGCCTGGTGCAGGGCCAAGCGGCAGTGAGTGTCTTTGAGGCGGCAGTGGCGCTGGCGGTGAGCGCCATCCCCGAAGGCTTGCCGGCGGTAGTTACCGTAACCTTGGCCATTGGGGTCTCCCGCATGGCCCGACGCCATGCCATCATCCGCAAGTTGCCGGCGGTAGAAACCCTGGGCAGCGCCACGGTGATTTGCTCGGACAAAACCGGCACCCTCACGGAAAACCAGATGACGGTGCAGGCCATCTACGCCGGATCCCAGCTCTACCGGGTTACCGGCAGTGGCTACAGCCCCCAGGGCCAGATCCTATCCCAGGAAGCCAATTCCCCCGTCGAAGTGCGCCAATGGCCCTCGCTGGAGGCCTGTCTACTGGCCGGCTGCCTCTGCAACGACACCCGCCTCCAACCCAAGGACGACGGTCAGTGGGAAGTGGTAGGGGATCCCACCGAGGCGGCTCTGCTCGTGGCGGCGCAGAAGGGGGGTCTGGATCGAGAAGATCTGCAGTGCCGCCGCCCTCGCCTGGACAGCATCCCCTTTGAATCCGAGTTTCAGTACATGGCCACCCTGCACCGGTTGGGGCCGGAGGAGCACTGTATCTACGTCAAGGGATCCGTAGAAGCTCTCTTGCCCCGCTGCGGCAGCCAGATGGGATCCCAGGGGGAGATCCAGCCCTTGGAAGCAGAGCGGATTCGCCAGCAGGTGGAGGCCTTGGCGCGGCAGGGGCTGCGGGTTCTGGCCTTTGCCCAAAAAGCCGTACCCCCTAGCCAAACGCAGGTGGATCACTCAGATCTGCAGGAAGGGCTGATTTTCTTGGGCTTGCAGGGGATGATTGACCCGCCGCGGCCGGAGGCCATTGCCGCCGTACGCTCCTGCCAGACTGCCGGGATCCAAGTCAAGATGATCACCGGCGACCATGTGCTCACGGCCCAAGCCATTGCTGAGCAGATGGGCCTGGGCGGCGGCAAACCGGTAAAAGCCTACAGCGGTCGGGATCTGGAGCAGCTTGGCCCAGAGGAGTTTGTAACCGCCGCCAACCAGGGATCCGTCTTTGCGCGGGTGGTGCCGGAGCAAAAGCTGCGCCTGGTGGAAGCTCTGCAGTCGCGGGGTCAGATCGTAGCCATGACCGGCGATGGGGTCAACGACGCCCCGGCCTTGAAGCAGGCAGATGTGGGCATTGCCATGGGGAGGGGCGGCACGGAAGTGGCCAAAGCCGCCGCCGACATGATCTTGACCGACGACAATTTCGCCTCCATCGAGGCCGCCGTCGAAGAGGGGCGCACCGTTTACAACAACCTGCTCAAGGCCATTGCCTTCATCCTGCCGGTGAACGGGGGGGAGTCGATGACCATTCTCCTCAGCGTCCTCCTCAACCGGGAGCTGCCCATTTTGGCCGTTCAAGTGCTGTGGCTGAACATGATCAACTCCATCACCATGACGGTGCCCCTCTCCTTCGAGCCCAGCACGGGGCGGGAGATGACCCAGCCGCCGCGGGATCCCGATGCCAACTTGCTTTCTCCTCGGCTGCTGCAGCGCATCCTGCTGGTGTCGGTCTTCAACTGGATCTTGATCTTCGGGGTTTTTGAGTACATTGAACAAACCACCGGCAATATCGACCTGGCCCGCAGCATGGCCATTCAGGCGCTGGTGATCGGGCGTATTTTCTACTTGCTCAGCCTCAGCCAAGCCATTCCCACCCTGTTGGGCCGCGGACGGGCCAGCCAGTTGGACCACCACGAACGCCTGATGGATACGGCGGCTGTTGGCATCGGCATTGGGGCGGCCATCCTGCTGCAGATCCTCTTCAGCCAGTGGGGCGTGATGAACATCATTTTCGACACGGCACCTTTGTCTTGGGATCAGTGGGGCTTCTGTCTGCTGGTCAGCCTGCCGATGATCGTGGTCTCAGCGGTAGCCAATCGAGTGGATCCCGAGTGAGCCGCATTGGCAACTCGCACCCCCATCTGAAAGGGCGCGTCGGCGGCGTGGAGCGCCTGAGGAGTATCTGAGTTGGGTTTGAAATAACCCTTTGCCTGGATGTTGCCGACTTCCCCCAGGAGCTGAAAAGGCCCACCAAGCTAGGTCTGATGGCATGCTGCTCTTGGCCATCTTTCCGACCCATTTTTGCAAGACAATAAGAGCCGCCGCGCCGATCTCTGCAGTGGGAAATCGTGCTCATTTTCTACCGGAAGTCACAGAAGCTGTGCTCAGAGATTGGGGCGCTCGACGAATGAGAAAGAAAAGCCTCAAACTTTTGGTTGCAGGAGTACATCATAAGGCTATGATCTTAGGGGAAGGATGTAGGACATTAAAAAATGTCAGATATACCACCACAACCTTTAACCGGGAAGGCTCTCCTTCAGAAGGTCGAAGCGCTGGGGCATCTTCCGCGCCGGGAAACGGCAAAGCGCTGCGGCTACGTGACCGTGACCAAGAACAACAAGCTCCGCGTCAACTTAAATGAGTTTTATGACGCGGTGCTGGAGGCAAAAGGTCTGAGCCTCAGCCCAGGTTCCAGCCGCGACAAGCGCGGTCGCGAGCCCACCTTTCGCGTCAGCGTTCACAAAAATGGGCAGCTCATCATCGGGTCCGCCTACACCGAAAAGATGAATCTCAAGCCCGGCGATGAGTTTGAGATTCAGTTGGGCTACAAGCACATTCACCTCAAGCAAGTGTTAAACGGCCAGGTGATGGAGGACTCAACCTCAGACTCAACCTCAAAAGAAGAAGCTGCCCCCAAAAAGACACGGGGCCGCAGGAAAAAAACGGCAGGAGCCTGAACTTCTTCTGGAGTTGGGCGGAGGGAGTCCAGTTGAGAAACTGTCACTGCGGGGCTTTCTTCCCTCTTCACCCTCCTTAAGATGGGATCCAAAGCCTGGGTTTACCGACGGCGACAACCCTAGATTTGAGGATCCCTATGCAGCAGACCGTTCAACCTCCTCTCAAATTTCTGCCGCCGCGATTGACACCGTGGGTGGTTCGTTTTGCCCAAACGGGTTTGCCCTTGTGGTTGCGATGGGCCAAAGGGATCCCGCGCATTGAGGTAGAAGGGGGCGAGCGTTTGGCTCAGCTTTATCAGCAATTTGAGGCAGGCAAGATTCGCCTGTTGGTTGCCTTTCGCCACCCCACCCTCGACGATCCTCCCTGCTTGATGTACCTGTTTTCCCACCTTTTGCCTCGGGTGGCCCGGCAAGAGGGGATCCGCCTGCGGCAGCGGCCCCACGTCTTGTTTGTCTACGACCGTGGCCTGCCGCTGTGGCTGGGCTCGATTGCCCGTTGGGGATTGCCCCGGCTGGGCGGGATCCCGATTTTACGGGGCCGTCTGGATCGGGCAGGACTGAAGAGCTCTCGCGAGCAGTTTGTGTCGGGCCAGTACCCCCTGGCAGTCGCTCCCGAAGGAACGATCAACGGCATGAGTGGGCTGCTCAACCCGCTGGAGCCGGGAGTGGCCCAGATGGGTTTTTGGGCGGTAGAGGATCTGCACAAGGCGGGACGGCCAGAGGAGGTGCTGATCTTGCCGGTGGGCCTTCGCTACTCCTACTTGAGGGATCCCAGCCCGGTGCTGGACAGGTTGCTCCACCGCATGGAGGCCGATTGCAAGCTCCCGGCCACCCGCTCGGCCCATGTCGGCAAGGGGTTTCTGATGGCCCGCCTGCTCCGCTTGGCCGAACATCTGATTCAGGTGATGGAGCGTTTTTACGAGCGCTTCTACGCCCCAGCTTTGCCCGACGCGGCGCGGGTTAACCTGAGAGGGGGAGGGGATCTGTTGGCACGTCTGCAAAGCCTATCGGATCTGGCCCTGCGCGTGGCCGAGCAGCACTTTGGCCTGCAGCCCCAGGGAGACTTGATCGAGCGGCGGCATCGCATCGAACAGGCAGGCTGGGCTTGGATCTACCGGGAAGATATTGCCGACATTGCTGCCCTTTCGGCTTTGGAGAAGGGGTTGGCCAATCGCGTCGCCTCGGAGGCCGGCTTCCACCTCTGGCACATGCGCCTGGTGGAGACCCTGATGGTGTTTGCTGTGCGTCCCCTGCCGGAGCAACCCAGTTTGGAGGAACTGGCCGAAACCGCCCTGCGGCTGTGGAACCTCTTGGCCTGGATCAAGGGGAAAAACCCCGTCGGTGCTGACCCCCCCAGGTTGGGGCCGCGGCTGGCCCGTTTCAGCATCGGGGATCCCCTCTCGGTTTCGGAGCGCTGGCCCGCCTACCAGGCCAACCGCCGGCAAGCCGTACAAGCCCTGACCCAGGATTTGCAAGCAGAGATGGAGCGGCTGCTGCACGGGATCCCGCGCTCCCCAGCGGCCATGGCTGCCCGCTGATCTCTCGGCTGGTTGACTTGAGGTGGGTTGAGCGGACTGGGAAGCCTTGGGCCAAAACGGATCCCAGCTCCCTCTTGAGAAGTGCACAGCTTCCTTCTCCAACAATTTCTCCGATGTTCTTTAAGAAGTTTTAGGGAAGCCAGACGAATTTTTGCGTTATCTGACAAGAAGGTGAGGAAGAAGGGGAAATTTTGGCTCCTGCGGTAGAAAGGTAGTGAGGCGAGTTGGCCTTGTCTATGTCCGATGAGCTGCTCCGCGCAATTCGTAGGCGCGACCTAGAGGCCGCCACCTCAGCCGTGCAGCACTTGCGCTCCCGACATCTCAGTGAGGCAGTGATTACCTCGATGGTGATGGTGGCCGTGGAGCGATTGGCCTGGGACGAGGGCGATCGGGCCGCCGCCAGTTGGCTGCTGCGCCGCTGCTCCAGAAGGCGCTGAAGGAATCCAGGCCGAGCGAACGCCTAGAGCACCTGCTGCTCGCGGAGAGCCTCGACCAGCAACGCCGCCAGGGAATCGAAGGAGGAGAAGCGCTCGTTGGGGGATCCCAGATTCGCAATGTGAAAACGGCGATCCCGACCATCGAACACCAGCTCCTCTGCCTTTTTGAAGAGGACGTTGTTGATCTGAAGGCCGTTGGTGAGCCGCAGCAGCGCAACGTATTCTTTGGGAACCAGTTGGCCAAGCTCCCGTTGCGCCTCTGTTTGCACTGCTCCCTGCGCGGATAAACCCAGTGAGCGGGCATTGGCTCAGCTCTGCTGGCGTGGCTAGGGTCTCGGCCAGTTCCACCAGATTTTTTTATTCTTGTTTATTCTTGATCGGCTCGTCAGGGTTCTTGTTCGGATCGTCAGGATGCTGACGATCTTCCTCAAAGAACATCAACCTCTGAAGACGAGCTGAGCGGTAGTCGGAGATGCGCTGCGAAGTGGGTGTAGTCTTGTCTCATGGTCGCTTCCCTCCTGGAGAAAATCTAACTCTGGCTCAGGTGCAACGACCCGTTTGTAAAGGCTTATTCGCAACTAGCACATAAACATTAAAGTTCGTATTTAATCTCTTTGCATTTTCAAGCTAAACTTCTAGGCAATGGCCCCGTAACGACTTTGGAAAAACCAGGGAGTGGCTATGTCTTTTCGCGTAGGTTTACAACCTTTTGCCTTCGCTCTGCTAACAGCGCTGCTTGTCAATGCGGGGCCAGCCCGGGCCGATCTGCCAGGAACGGCGGATCCGCCGGGGCTCAAGCGCTTTGCCGGCTCCAGCATTGTGTTTCAATCGCGGGCCGACTACGACCGCCTCAAGTTTGCCCTTGAGAAAATCGTCTTCAGTGGCGCGATGGGAGCTGTGCAGCCGTATCGGTCTCAAACTGTTGAGGGGCGCCGCATCACAACCTATTACCGATTGCCGGAGCGGGTTGCCCCCCTAGAGGCGCTGCGCAACTACGAAACCGAACTGAAAGAGTCTGGTTTTGAGATCCTCTTCTCCGGCTTAGGGGAGGAGATCGAGACCCTCGGCTACAACAACCAGATTGCCCACGAGATCCTCGATATGAAGGGCACCTACAGCACGCCGGAAGAACGGGCGCAGTGGCCGTTCCAGAACGCGAGAGAAAACACTGCTGCCTATTTAGCCGCACGTGGCAAGTCGCCCGAAGGCGATGAGCGATTCGTAAGCGCCTACTTTGTGGTCAATACCGATGACTGGGAGGTCACGCGCGGCAGTGGACGGATCCCGACCGGGATTACCCTGGGGCGGGTGGATGTCATCGATGTCAAGACTCGCCAGCAGCGCCTGGAACTGGTGACCAGCAGCGAGCTGGATCAAGCCATCAGCCGCGATGGCCGGATCGCTCTCTACGGCATTCTCTTTGCCTATGACTCGGATCAAATCGAAGCGGCTGCCGAGCCCACCCTTGCCGAGATCGCCAAGCTGATGCGCGAGCGCGCCGACCTCAGCATCCTCGTGGTCGGCCATACCGATGCAACCGGCAGCTTCGACTACAATCTTGGCCTCTCGCGGCGTCGGGCCGAAGCTGTGGTCAACCGCTTGGTTCAGCTTGGCATTGAGCAGCGCCGACTCTATCCGGTTGGTGTGGGATTCTCCGCTCCTGTTGCCAGCAACGCCACTGAGGAAGGTCGGGCAAAGAATCGTCGCGTGGAGTTGGTGGATCTGGCCGGCGGCAGGCTCCCCTAGGGGGGAGTTGCCGAGGGTTGGGGCAGGACAGGCATTGTTGAAAGTCTGGACACTGCGGCTGTGGCGAACTAGCTTAGAGGCAACTCTTTACTTCAAGCTAGTTCGTGGGGTGGGATCCATGCTGAGGCCCAGTCTTTTGTTCTCCGGATCGGCGCTTCTGGGTTTGCTGTCTTGGCTGTGTTTGGGCGGCGAATGTGGCTGGTTGGTCTCGTCTCGTCAAGAGTGGGGTTCTGCCACTGAAGTGTCTCTGGAAGCTGGGGAGCTCTCTCTGCCGTCATCTCTCTCTCTATTCTCTGCCCAGGTGGATGTTCGCCATGAGCTGGCGTGGCTAACCCAATCGATTGAACAGGAGCCGGGGAACGCGCAGCTCTATCTGCAGCGGGCTCGGTACTTCTGGGATCGGTTGCAGGGCGCTCCCTTGGCCTTGGCCGAGCCAGACCAGGCGACTGCTGTTGACCACCTGCTGAGCTTGGCGCTGCGGGATCTGGACATTGCCATTGCTTTGGATCCCTATTTGTCTGAAGCTTACTTGCTCAAGGCCAGGATTCAACACGAGTATTTTGGGGAGCTGGAGCAGGCTTTGGCAGCGTTGTCCCCCCTGGATCGCATTGCCTATCGCAACCCCCAACTCCACTTGTTGCGCTCTCGCATCTGGGCGGAACAAGGACATCTGGAATCGGCGTTTGATGTGTCGCACCTGGCTATTGAACTGGCCGAGCAAAACCAAAGCCCTGCCGATCTTTTCGATGCCTATGTCCATCGCGGCCTGATGTGGGCCAGCATTTGCGACTTCAACTTGGCCGTTCAGGATTTCAGCCGAGCTATCGAGGTGCAGCCGCAGCAAGCCGAGGGCTACTACCACCGCGGCATGGCGCGCGCCTATCAGGGAGAGGATAGGGCCGGTGCCGCTGCCGATCTGGGCCGTGCTTTGACACTGTGGCAGGCTGCAGGCACGGGATCCCCAGAGTTGCTGGAATATGTAGAAGCAGTGCGGATGGAACTGTTGCGGTAGCTCCTGTAGCTGGCCGAAGTCCTCACTAGCAAGCCAAGCCTCTTGTTTGATTGCTCACTTTCAACGGCGACGAGCATCGAGGACAAACAGAGCACTGCCTACGACGAACAGGAGACTGGCGCCTATCCCAAGCAGGGCTTGGACAACCTTTGGGTTGAGAAGGGTTGGAGCTGCTGGATCCCACAGAGATGGGTCACTGCCCAGGTTTATCACCTCGCCCAGCGCAAACAGGCTGCTCCCCAGCAAAAACAACCAACTGGCCAGCTCGTAGGGGTGATTGCCTCTCATGTCTCCTCCGACTGCAAGCGCCCGTAGGCCTGGGCAGCGGCAGCCATTTCTGCAGCTTTTTTTGAGCGACCTTCACCGCGGCCCCAGCACCGTCCTTGCCCCCAGACTTCCATGGTGAACTGAGGCGGATGCTCCTGGGCGACCACCAGGCGATACTCCGGCAGACTGCCCCAAAGGCGTTGGGTGAGTTCTTGTAAGGCTGCTTTGGGGTTGCGTCGAGTGGGGTCTTGAAACCATTGCTCCACTCGCCGGCGCAAATAGGGATCCAGCCAGGGATGCAGCCTGGGCAGTGTGTAAATACCCCAACTGAGATAAAAAGCCCCCAGCAAAGCCTCGAAGGCATCCGCCAGCCGCCGACCCCGTCCGACCAGGTCGTTTTGGGAGCTGGATCCCACCTCCAGGTAACGATCTAGGCCGTGCAGGTCTGCCAGTTCCGCCAGGTGAGCATCGCTGATCAAGTCGGAGCGAATTGCGGTTAGCTCTCCCACCGACAAGTGGGGATAGGACTGAAACAAGAATTCTGTGGCCAGAATCCGCAGGACAGAATCCCCCAATAACTCCAGCCGATCGTTGTTCCGCCGGCTGTCCAGAGAAGGGTGGATCAGAGCCTGATCCAGCAGATCCCAGCGCAGTTGTGCCAACACAGCAGGATCCCTAAATCCAAGACGAGCCAGTAGGTGCTCCAAGGCACGGCGACGGGACGGGATCAACTCAACCATGGCCCACAACCCTTTTGACCGGGGTCATTCTGCTCAGGCAGAAAGCTGGCTATACTACAAAAGTAGTATAGACCTTGCGAGGGAGGATCCCTACATGCCCATCCGTGCCAATTCTCCCACTGCCACGACCCAGATGGAGGTAACCAGCATTCGGCTAGAGCGTGAGCTGAAGCAGCGACTGAAGGCGCTGGCCGGAAATCAGGGCTACCAGGCTCTAATACGGGAAATTCTTTGGAGTTATGTCCTGCGTCATTCTCAGGGAGCTGCCACCCTTAGCCCTGAGGATATTCGGGCCAGCTTCCCGGCCACAGCCCATCAAGCCCAATGCTGTGCTCTCACTGGCCAGGCTATTCAACCGCAGGAACCGATGCTGCTGGGGTGGACCAGCGATGGAAAGTTGGTTGCCCTCAGCTCTTCCTGCTTCTAACCTTCTTTGGGGAGTACCTCTCAAGCTGGC
This sequence comes from Synechococcus sp. H55.8, assembly GCF_047462375.1. NCBI lineage: Bacteria > Bacillati > Cyanobacteriota > Cyanophyceae > Synechococcales > Synechococcaceae > Synechococcus > Synechococcus sp. H55.8. The sequence goes on from NZ_JANSJC010000030.1 coordinate 18,980, forward strand.
AGAGGGATCTGCCCCTTCAAGTGCCACGAATTTCTCGATATTTTCTGGCCCGTTCTTCGAAGGGATCAGGGGCTTTGGCTTTGGAGACTGCCTCCTCCAGTTGGGCCATCACCGTCTCTGCGGGCTCAGCAGAGCGGACGACATAAAACATGAGGTTGATGGCTTCGTTGGCCGTTAGTTTGAGGTTTTCTTTTCCCTTGGGCACCAGCGCGATCTTGCCATCTGTGGTCGGGATAGCGGTATGGGATCCCTTGGCCAGAATTTCCCCAGCTTTTTCCAGAGTAACCAGCATATCCGTAGCTCACCGCAGCGGGACACCTACCATCCTATCGAATGTCTTGGGGCAGGGGTTCCAGAAGGGTCTAAGCCATTTGGCGGATTAGGTGTGTTCCCATGAGTTGCCCCGCTCGGCCAACCAAGCGTACAAGTGAGGAAACAACTTTTGATTGGCCCCCGGGAAGGGAAATGCCGACAGATCCGCCGGGCTGACCCAGCGCACCTCGCTGCATTGCAGGGCTTGGGCTTCTCCGCCTAAGTAGCGACAGATAAAAGCGATCAAAGTAATGGTGAAATGGGTGTAGGCATGTTCGATGGTGGCTAAGGGCGCCACCACCTCGATATCGATACCGATTTCTTCTTTCACTTCTCGGACTACACACTCGGCAGCCGTTTCTCCCGGCTCAATTTTTCCTCCGGGAAACTCCCACAGCCCGCTGAGCATGGAGCTTTCCAGCCGTCGATCGATGAGGATTTCTGTTCCCCGCAGAACAATGGCAACGGCAATTTGCTTGTGAGGACGAGGGGTACGGGGTGCAGACATAGGCAATTGCTGGTGTTGACCTCGATTGTAGGCGGCGCAATCTCCTTGCCAAGGGCATTGGCCGCAGCGAGGCTTTCGGGGACGACAGACAGTCGCTCCCAAATCCATCAGGGCCTGGTTAAAAGTCCGCGGCTGCACGGGATCCAACAATTGCTCAGAAAGCTGCCACAACAGAGGCAGACACCGGGCCGGAGGCTGCTGCAAAGCCAGCAAGCGAGCCAACACCCGCTTGACGTTGCCATCCAAAATCGGCAAAGGCTGATCGAAGGCAGCGCTGAGAATGCCGCCAGCCGTGGTGCGCCCGATCCCCGGCAGCGCCAGCACCTGCTCCAGATCCCTGGGAAACTCGCCGTTGCCTTCCTGCACCAACATTTGGGCGGCTTTGTGCAAGTTCAGCGCCCGGCGGTAATAGCCCAGGCCCTCCCATAGCTTCAACACCTGCTGCTGGGGGGCTGCCGCCAAGTCCGGGATCTTGGGCAAGGCCTGCATCCAGCGCTGAAAGTAGGGGATGACCGTCGCCACCTGGGTCTGCTGCAACATCACCTCCGCAACCCAAATGGCATAGGGATCCCGACTGCGACGCCAAGGCAGATCCCGCCCGTGGTCGCGGTACCAGTGCTGCAGAGACTGCCGCAAGCGCTGCACGACAGCCTCATCCCAACCTTCTACCTCGTCTGGAAGGCTGACAGTGCAGGAAAGACTGCCCTTGGCTTGCGGAATAAGCTGAGATCTCAAGCCACGTAAGCAAAGTGCAGAGCCCACCAGATCAAGGCCGAGACCACCCCGGCCACAATTCCTGCCGAGATCAAAACAACAATTGGGCTGTCTGCCCCCTTGAACTTCATGATGCCGCGATTGTAGTCAGCCATCTGCGCCTCCCACCAGCTTTGGCGTTCGGGTTGTTATGGATGTCGATCGGGATCCGGGTCTGCCAGCTCTATCTCCAGAATAGCCAATCTGTCTGGGATCCGATCGGCTCGCAAAATCAGGGTTATTTCAAATCGGGAGCAAACTTCAAGAATCCCCCGCCTTTTTCCCCTTCCCGACCCACCTCACACAGCCTTGAGCGGGCGATCCCTGCCTCGGAAGAAAGCCTCAGTGGGGAAGCTGGCCTACGGTCGCTCCCCTCCCTGGTTGCGGATCAAGAAGCGGATTTCTTCAAGGAGAACCTCAAAACGTTGATCCGATTCAGCCTGACGCTGCCTCAGTTCTCTCAGCTCCTGCCTCAGTTCCAAGACAACTTCGGCAAGACGCCCTGAGAGGGTTTGCAAGGCAAGCTGGGCATCGGTAACCTTGGCAACTGTGTCGGCCACTCTGGTTACAGCTTCGGCCAACTGGACAAACCGCGTCTCGATCTCTTCATTCGTCATAGCCGGATCCGTCTAGCGGTGGCTAACCGATCGTAACTTTGGATCAGAGCGGGCTGTAATCCGCAAGAACTGGTCGGCCAACGTGAGTTGTCAACCTAGGGATCCAGCCTTGCAAGCTAGCCAGTCAGCGCCAGCAACGTGGTGTAGATCCCCTGCAGCGAGGCGAGGGCTTGATGCCAGAGGGTGTGGGTCGGCGCCCACCTGTCCAGACCCATAGCCCCACACAGCAGCAGCAAATAGAGGTTGGCGAAGGTGAAAAGGGAGGCCGCCCGCTCCCGATTGTGGGGATCCTGCAGCAACTGCACCGCCTTCCAAACCAAGAGGGATCCCAGCAGCGCCGCCACACTCAAGTAAAAGGATCCCAGCACCCGCAAGGGGTAAACCAGCAACAAGCTGACCGGAAGTATCAGCAGCGCGTAGAGGAGAATCTGGGCGGCAGTCAACCTTTCTCCGGCCACCACCGGCAGCATCGGCACGCCGGCGCGGGCGTAGTCTTCCCGCTTCAGAATGGCCAAAGCCCAAAAGTGGGGCGGGGTCCACAAAAAGATGATGGCAAACATCACCCAAGCAGCCCAGCTCAGCTCGCCCGTGGCCGCCGCCCAGCCCACCAAGGGCGGGATCGCTCCTGCCGCTCCCCCGATGACGATGTTCTGGGTGCTGGAACGCTTTAGCCAGTGGGTGTAGACTCCCACGTACACCAGGATCCCCAACATGGCCAAACCGGCGGCCAGCAGGTTGGTGAAATAGGCCAGCAAACCAAAGGAAGTCACGGCTAGGATCCCGGCAAACAGGAGAGCATGTCGCGCCTGAATGCGACCGGAAGGCAAAGGGCGATGGCGAGTTCGCTCCATCATGCGATCGATATCGGCGTCATACACCATGTTGATGACGTTGGCCGCTGCCGCTGCCATCCCGCCCCCCACGAGGGTGACGCCAAACTTCAGGGGATCGCTGTTGCCCGCCATCCACATCGCGCCGGCCGTGGTCATCAGCAAGAGGGCGATGATCTTCGGCTTCACCAACTGGCTATAGCTGCGCAAAACCTGGGATACCGTTCGGTGATGGCAGACTTGGGAAGGGATCCGTGTCGGTGCGGCTCGGTAACGGTCTTGGAAAACATCCTGCATGGAAATCACTCACCGGTCATTTCTGCGGTCATGGCCATCCACCGGGCTTCTTCCCGCTGAGTTCGCATTTGCCAGGCCAGAACCGTAAAGCTCAGCAAACAGGCCAGCAAAGCTGCACCGATCATCTGATGGGCCACCGTCAGCGGCTCCACCTGCAGCCGGTAGCGATAGGTCAAGATGCCGATCCCCACCTGGGCCAACAGCAGGCCGACAGACCCGTGACCCAAGAACTTGAGGAGCCGCGGGATCCGCTTGCGCCTTAGCCCGGTGGCCACCGCCACTGCCAACACCCCAAGGGTAGCCGGAGCCACGCCCAGCAAGTGGCTGTTCATCACCCCGCACAGCTCGCCAGCAGCAAAGCACTGGTGCAAAGCCCATTGGGAAGCCACCAGGGCGCCAAGAAGGCTCTGAACATAGATCAGCAGCACCGCCCCCAAGCCCAGCCAAGGCAGGTAGCCGATAGAAAATGGCCCTTCACCTGGCTGCCCCCGCAGGACAGAGCCCTCAGAACCGGATCTTGTCAAGGCCAGCAATCCCAGGGTGAGCAGCGTGGCAAAGAACAGCAGGCCCGTGCCCAAGTGGGCCGTTACAATGTCAAAGCGCAGCAGCTCCGTCACCGTCAGCCCACCCAGGATCCCTTGCACCAAGACCAGAACAAAAGCCCAGCTCAAGCCCCAGGGCAGCCAAGTAGGCAATGCCCGGCGCTTCAGCCAGGCAAACCCCATCAGAACCAGGGTAGCCAAGCCTACCCCAGAAGCCACCATGCGGTGAAACCATTCCAAAAAGACTCGTAGGTTCATCTGCTGAACAGGCACAAGCTCCCCATAGCAAAGGGGCCAATCCGGACAAGACAGCCCAGCGTTCATGACTCGGGTGGCACTGCCCAGCCCCATCAACAGCCAAGTGGCCACTGCCAGCCCCAGCAGAGCTTGCCCCATGCGCAGGGAAAGCCTGTCAGAAGGCACGGGATCCCGCCGGGAAGAAGGCTGGAATTGAGAGATCGAAGAATCCATCGCAGTTGAGGGCAGAAGATCAAGCCAACAGTTCAAGCAGGCTGTACGGCAGGGATGGGTCGAGCCGACAAAGCCTGGCCGGTTCGGTCTCAACAAGAATGCAAGTTACCCGGCATCCAACCCTAGTCACGAATCTTAAATGCGGTTTTGCGGCTGGCGAAGGCTTTTTAAGAATTTCTTTCTGGAGGCGCACATGCTTCAGCTAGAAACCGCAGGAGCCCCGCCCTGTACCCGTAGGGTCAGGAGCGGGAGGAATGCGGACGATAGATAATCGTGACATGGCCCAAGTCCTGACTATCTCCTGCAAGCTCAAGGTGTCTGCTTCGCAAGCCGTGAAGCTAGAGGCAACCTTGTCGGCT
>NZ_JANSJC010000031.1:0-21755 GCF_047462375.1 Synechococcus sp. H55.8
AGGAATGCAAGACCCATTTGCGAGGGGGTCGGTCGAAGACGGCGAAAAAGGGCCTAGAAGAGGGGGGGCAAGAGGCCTGAAAGCCTTGTGGGGCAAGGCATCGAGCGGGTCAACGAAAGAATCGGCCTTTGCGGGATTTGGCGAGGCGCTCGCAGAGCTGCTGATACCGTTTTTGTGTGCTTTCGAGAACATCAAGTACTTAGGTAGGGGGAAAGTTGCCTGAGCTACACGATGACCGAGCCAGGGGGTGCAGTTAAAGGGGGTTCACCCCAGATTTCCACTTGATCGAGGGCGTGGCTGGTGAGGGGATAGAAGCGGACGCTGTCTTCGTTGGGCTTGATCCTTTTCCGGAGCCGTAGCTTGAGCTCCTCGAACTTGTCCTTGTTGAGGACGCACTCGAAGACACTGTACTGCACCCGCTTGCCGTAGCCTTCTAGCAAGTCGGCAATTTTCTTGCGGCGCTTGTCACAGGGGGTATCGTAGGTAACAACATAAAGAAACATCAGCGAATCCGGTAAGGCTGATACAAGTCTTGAGGATTATAGACGGACTGCTTAAACTTCTTAACCTGCTGTGTTAGCAAATCCCAGCGGGGCTGATCCCCAGCAGGAGTTGTAATGGATCCCTCCATTCTCTGGAGAAAAGCTTTGAGGTATTTCTTTCTGCCAGCATCGTTGAGAAAACAGCCCCCATCTCGATACTCGAAGTCTTCTTGGATATCCATAACACTGCTGTTGACAAGCCACAGTACCAGGGAGTCCACAATAGGCGCTCGGAACTCTTCCAGCAAATCGGAAACCAGAGCAGCGTGGCGTTCACTGCTGGCATGTAGGCAACCTTGATAGGGATCCAAATCTTGCAGCTCAATCAAGGTTAATAGGTGGTTCCAGAGCACCATATAGCCAAAGCTAAGCATGGCATTGACTGGATTGGTGGGTGGTTGTCGGGTGCGCTTGAGCAAAACAAATCCTTTTTGTTGCAAGCAATTGCCCAATTCTGGGAAATACAGGGCTGCGCCGATCCCTTCAATGCCGCGCAATTGATCTAGAGACTTAGCCTGCAGAACTTGCTCGGCCAGATGTTCCAGGCTGCGCAGGGTTAGATCCCCAGTTTCGCTGGGGCGCTGCCTAAGTTGCCGCATCAACAACACGCGGCCATTGAGGAGCTTAGCTCGCACTATCTGGGCTGCTGTTTGCAATCGCCATGCTTCAGGGAGTGCTTGTTGCCAATGGGCCAAGCGGCGGTAGCCCCTTTCAATGGGAATGAGGCGACCGTAGCAATAGCCGAGTCGGGAGAGGTAGGCAATGGGGATATTGCGCTTCAAGCACTCTCTTACAACATCGGTAGTCACCTGCGAGCGGCCGAAGATTAAAATTTGCTCTAGCAAGGGCAGAGGCACCTCCTGCAAGAGCAAATCGCCCAAATGAACCAGCACAAACTCTTGCCTGAGGCTTAGCCTGCACCCTTGCTGGGAAACATACAAGGTTCGCATTATCGATCATCTCGACGCAGACTCTCTGAGCCTCGCCTTGGCTCTATGGAAGTGCTGGTCTTGGATTGGCGCTCTTCTGGTAAAACATCTACATTAATTTCAGGACTTGACAAAAGATCCATGACTATCTCCGTTAAGCTTCCAGAAAAGAAGCTGGCAATTGTAACCAGAATAGTGTTGGTAATCACGGCTGCCAGACCTAAGGGAGCAATGAGCAAAATGGCCAGTGTAATCAGGCCATTGATTGTAGCTGTAACAAGGTTTCTGAGAACTTTGGCTTTGATCTTCTTTCTAGGCATGGTTTTCCCGAAAACTCTCCAAGATTTTTTCTATCTCAAGGGCCAGATTACTCCAAAGCCATCGGCACTTCCCTTGAGCTCGTCGAGATACATTTTCCTAGGATCCGCCGTTGCTCCAAAAACGGTAACCACTTGGTAATCACCCAAATCGGCAATCCAAACCGGAGAGGGTACCTGTACACCCCCACACAAGAATTTGTCGTACCGGCCTTCGCCCTGCCGGCCAAGACGATGCAAAGTTGCCAGGGCATAGGGTTTATTAAACTCTTCCTCGCCGCTGCAGACCACAATCTGGCAGTTGGCATCCACTGCTTGCGGCCATTTATCCCTGTCAACTTGGCCAACACTTCTTGGGCTATTGGGGTTAATAGCCTGCTTGGTTAGAGTCTTGAGAGCGGCAAAAAAGTTTTCCAGACGCTTTTGGAAAAGCTTCTGAAACTCAGCCACCGATTCCGGCAGCTCCCAAAAGGCATCCTCTGACCTGGGAATTAGGGTAGAGCCGCGCCACCAGGGAGCCCGCTCGCGGTTTTGGCGGGAGTAGCAGGGTCTTCTGGCCCCTTGGCCCACACCTCCCAGATGGAACATCATCCAGGTGAGGTTGGCAAAGAGCTTTTTCGCCGCCTCTTGATCTTCCTGCGAAGCATAATTTTGGCACTCGCCCGAAAGACTCAAGACGAGGATCCCTTCTTGTCGTCCGGCAGGTTTATTTCTTCCTTGCTGATTGGGCTCCGGCTGAGAGACTTTGCCATCTAGGAGATCTACATGGATCCAGCCGTGTTTTTGCTTAGGGGTGATGGCGCCAAAAAGTTGCCCTTCCCACTCCTGCACCTGATCGACCGGCAAAACTCCCAGGGCAAAGGTGCGGAACCAATAGCGCAGCATATTCTTAAAGGCCACGGGCCGCACTTCGGCGATGGATCGGTTGTCGTAGCGATTCTTGTCGGGTCTCCAGTTGACTACCTGGCGCCCGTGAATGAGTTGGCCTTCTAACTCAAAGGGCAGGCGCAAGAATTCTCCTTGGCTCTTGTCCGGCGATTTCCCTGAGGGGATTAGCCGACCGTAGCCGGTATTCACCTGGGATCCCACCCCTTGCTCCAAACCCCGGAGGAGCCATTGCTTAACTTGATCCAGCATCTCATCGGTGCAGCCGCTGCCTTTGCGTAGGCCAATCAAAAAAGTGGCTTGCTTGAGAGAGAAGAACAAGTTGGGGTTGGTCGAGTATTCAAGATTTTTTCCATTCCATTTCCAGACGTTATTAGCAATATCTACAGCCAGCCCCCCCGTTTTGGAGTTATCGGGATCCTCCCGCCTTCGGGGCCGAGTGGGTGCCGGATAGGCATCCAAAAAGACAACCTTGCCGGCGCTATCTTTTTCCTCAGCTTGTAGGTGGCCAAACCAAGGAGCTACAGCTTGGTCTGCTTGATCCCAAGATAGGTTGCGCTCCTGCATCAGCTCCCGAATGGCCTGGGAGCGGGCTACACCGCGCAGGGTGGAGCCAGGAATGTAAGGGATCCCTAAGTGATCGAAAGCGGGGAGCAACATGCTCTCTGGGCCCTTGGCCCCACCGACTCGAATTCGCCAGGGACAGGTAACCTGAAAGGTGTCGCTGGCAAGGCGTTGGGTGCGCTCGTTCAAAACTTTCAAGCGGGCTCCAAGGTTAATCGTTGTTTCCACTTGGTGCGCCAGCTCCGCTTTGGTGCCGTCTTTAAAAGCATCGAGCCGCGCTCGCATCCAACGCAGATATTCAATAAAACCGGCGGTGGGATCCGGCCTGGGCGTGGGATCCAAGGGGTGACCCAGCCAAGGCGAGGGCGGAGGATTGTTGCCCCCTCCACCGCGCGGCTGGTTTCCCCCTCCATTGCCTCCTCTAGGAGAATTGGGGCCTCGATTTTCCTGAGGCGGCCGGCGGCTGGGATCCCCTGGCCTGGGGGGACGAGCAAGCGGCTCAGGCGTGTTGCCAGGACGAGCAGGGCGATGACCGGTCATGGGATCTTCTCCAAAAGCGGGAAACAGGGTTAGGAATTGCCAAGGGTTTGGCGAAATTCACGCAACATGGTGCTGGTACCAATTTCTAGGGCGCGTCGAATGAGTTGAGGTACAAGATTGGGGATGTCGAAGTCTGGAAAAAGCCGGCTGCGGCTTGATTCTACGTAGTCTTCTCCCTGCAGGATAAAGATCCGCAAACTTCGCTCACCCAAGATCCAAACTTCCGGCACGCCGATGGCTCTATAGGCCTCAATAAAAGTTCGGGAAGTAACGTCGGACTCGATGGCCAGATCAGGTGGGGGCAACTGATCGACATCGATCCTGCCCTCGCAACCTCGCACCAACTCCAGGTGATTGACATAGAAGCAGGTGTCGGGCTCCACTCCAGCCCTGCCTGACTTTTTAAGGGTTGTTGAGCCAAAGTCTTCCCAATCCCTACCCTGAGAATCGAGAATGGCTGAGACAATATACCCGGCAATGCGATGAAGGCGCTCGTGTTTGGATAAGGGAGACATGATCTCAAAAGTGCCATCGTAGTAGGCAATGCGAGTGTGGCGATCTTCGCCCAGCTCCTCCAGAATGCTCTCGCAGTCTTGCCAGGTAAGAGAATGAATAACCACTCGGCTGCCTTCTTGCAGGGAAATCGCTTGCAGGGGGATCGCGACGCCCATTACTCCCCTCCTTTAATGTCGTGGTAGATGGCCATGGCCCAAAAGCCAAACTCCTGAGCCAAAGCCAGCCCTAACCCTGTTAAACCTAGATACTCTTCGACTCCCAGTCCCATAAGACGATCCAGACCATTGGAGTTAGCAATTCCCTTCTGACCAGAAATCTCTTCCAGGCAATTAAAGAACTCCTTGACCACTTGCTTTTTGCCGTCTTGGCCGAGGGCATCTTCTTCTGCCTTAAGGCGCAGCAGGCCCCAGGTGGAAAGGTAGGTGTAGAGTTCCACAGCCTGGTTTTTCTGCTCCTTAAGCTTTTCTTGGTCTCTGGTTTGAGCCCTTAACTGGCGAAGGGATTCGTAAACAGGCTTGGCCAACGTGCGGGGATCAAAAGTTTCCATAAAACCTCCTCAACTAGTTCCAAGACAACTCGACAAAGCCCCGACCTAGGCTCTCCTGACCGCCAATTTGCAGAAGCTGGTTATCCTGCAGAAGCTTCCGGAATTGCTCTACTGCTTTTTGGGAACTGCCATTGGCTTGGGCTGTTACCCCCCAGGTAAAGTACATCAAGCTATCGGGGGGAATGGCCTCTTCGTAGCGAAAGCCGCCTTCTACAACTTTGTGCTCGCTGAGCTTAACTTTTACCTGCCGCCACAGGCTCATTTGAATAAGGGTGGCACAGTGCTGATCCGGCAAGACGATGACGCGGGTGATGCTGGAAGACTTGACAAAGTCTTGCCAGTTGGCCCACTTTTTCAGGCCATTTTTCAGGATGGCATCCTTGAGGTAGAGGGGCCGGTTTGTCTCTAAGTTGGTGCTATAGGGATCCGGCACCTGCAACTGCTGGCCACTTAGCCGCAGCCAGCGCTTGAGCAAGAGGGGGCAGCTCATCCAGACTACGCCGTGGCTGAGGGAAGCCACCGGCACCCACAACAGGGATCCATCCCCAATCCAAATGGAGCCTTGGGTAAGCTGATCCCCCTCCCCAATTTCGTTGCCAAAGAGCTCAAACTTTAACTCTTTCTCAGCCATACTGGCCCGCAATTTGCCGCGGATGGTGCTGGAAGGAATGTAGGGCAAGTTGGTGTGGGCTTCGCGGGCAATGCCCAAGAGGTTGCCTTCTTGGGTGGTGCCGCCGGTGTGCAGGGGGGTTAACAGGGTGAGATAGACCAGGTGAAAAGTCATCGAAAAAACACTCCTTATCGACAAAGAACAGGGCTGCAAAAGCATCAGTTAACCCAAGGCAGCCAGAGCAACTCGCTGTAGCCCAACAGCCGCCAGCGGTGGAAGACGTTGAGCCGGCCATCTTCCAGCTCCGGCTCGTCCTGCCCAAGGGGAGCCGGCTGCTCCAGGTAGTAGACGCTGCCGGGCGGGGCGGCAAACACTTGCGGAGCCGGTAAGCTGGTCTTGCGCGGCTCTGTTAGGGAATCCACCTGCAGGCGGCCGCTGATGGGAACCGGCTTGCCGGTGGCCACGCTTACCAGAGGGCCGGTGAGGGAGTGGGCAGGGTGGGGGGTGGCCAAGCGCCATTCCCAGGGCCAGGCGCGGCAGAGGGAGCGCCCATCCACCTTCTTGATGAACACTCCAGGCGTAACCAGGTAGGCCAAGGCCCGCCGGGTTTGCCGGAAGGTCTCTTGGGAGAGCTCCTGCAGCGCTTGCCACTGCTTGCCCAGCTTTGGGCAAGGGCCCAGGAGAGCGCCGTGGCCTTCTCCCCCCAGCCGCACCACCTCTTCTTGCTCCAGGGGCAAGGGATCCCAGGTTTCGCGCTCGGGATCCCAGCACTCGATGGAGAAAGCCAGGCTCCAGCCGGGCTGCAGGCGGATGCAGGTTTCCACAAAGTAGCCATCGGCTTCTCGCACCTGACGTTTGCCTGCCTGCAGGGTGTTGTGGGGCCGCACCTCTGCCACCCAGGGGGGCGGAACGGCTTGAGCCAGATCCCAGCCCTTGCCCTGCAGCGCTTTTTGCACCGCCTGAAAGGGCAGGTAGCCGGCGGCCTTTTGCTTGGGGCTTGGCCGTTCCTCCTCCGGAGCTGCTGCTACCAAAGGGGCGGGCCGAGTGGGATCCCAACGGTAGCCGCTGTAGGAATGCTCCTCTTCCAGCCAGGGGATGGGCACCAGCGGGGATCCCTGGTCAAGGTGCAGGGGGCTGGGGAAGTAAAGCTGCTCATCCCAGCAGAGGAAGGGGCCGCGCAGGCGCAGGGTTGTCGGCTGGCCCAGGTGGGCCAGGATGGCTCCGGCCAGGGTGTGGCCGCTGGGCGGAAAGCCGCTGGTGGCCCAGGCCCGCTCCCCCGGCGCAAAGGGCCTGGCATCGCGAAACATCCACACATCCAAAGGCGATAGCGTGAACCAACTCATCGACCGTTCCTCCCCAATTTCACGGTGCGGTTGCGCAGCACAAAGGCCGCTAGCTTAAACCAGTTTTTGATGGCCAGATCCCAGGCTGCCGGCTGGGCGGGCAGGCTGTGCTGCCAAAAGTGCTGGATAAACTCGATTAGCTTGGCCTGGAAGCGATCCCTCTGCTCGCTTTCGCCGCCAAAGAGATCCCGGCGGCTACAGAACAAGCGGGCCCAATCGGGCACAGCTTCCACGCTGGGGGCGGGGTGCTGCTCCCAGAGCTGGGCAGCCTGCTCAAACAGCGAGCTTTGATCCTGCTGTTGGCCCAGCAACTTCCAGTCAAAATCCAGCAGGTCTTTCCACTTGTCGAAGGTGTCGAACTTGCTGGTGCCCACCAGTTGGTTGCCGTTGGCAAACAGTACCCGCACCTGGACGCTGTCCTTGGGGCTGCCATGGGCATAGGCCTGCCCTTTGGCGTCTTTTTCCGCCTCCCAGAGATTTTCCAGGGCAATGGCCAAGGGCACCGAGTGGTGGGCAATCACCACGCCAAAGCTAATGCTGGCCAGGGATCCCAGGGTAAAAAGAGGGCGGCGGCTGAGGCCAGGCGGCAACTGCGCCTTTTGCCACTGCCAGTAGTCCCCTTCGTTGGCGAACTCCCGCCAGTCGTCTTCGCCGCCGCGGAAACACTGGCGGATGTCCCAGAGCCAGCCATCCCACTCCCAGAGGTTGGTATAGGCCAAAACGTCGTCTCCCCCGGCGTAGATGAGCCTGCCGGCGTAGCGCTGCTCGGTGAGGTAGGGCACCAACTGGCCGGAAAAATCCAACAGGGCGCGGCTGAGGGCACTGTGGGTGGCCGGGCCCATGCGCTTGCGGCTGTTTTTGACAAATTCGCCGAAGGCGTCCTTGACCTGGTCGAGCTCCTCGGAGTTGATGACCTGGCCAATGGTGTCCTTCTGTTTATCGGCTAGGCGCTGCAGCGGCTGGGGCAGGTAGTCGTAGTAGGGTCGCATCTTCTCCCCCCTCAGCCACTGGCCCATGTCGTCGCCGTCGCCGGCGGCCAGCACGTACCAACTGGCGGGGTTGATGCTGGGGTAGTAGCGGCTGAGGGTGGCTTCTATCTCCTGGCGGCAGCGCTTCTGGGTTGCTGCGTCTGCTTCCAGGTCTTCCACCAGCCAGCCGGCGTTGAGCAGCCGCGGGTGGTAGCGTAGGTTCTGCTGGTCGGCCCACGGGATCCCCCACTTGCCGCGCATCTCCCGCACCACTTCCCGAATGCCGGGGTGGATGGCCTCAACGGCCCGGCAGGCTTGCTCCAAGTGCTCCTGCTCCCGTCGCCCGTGGGTTTTCAGGTAGCCGGCCACACCGGCGGTGAGATCGGGGTAGGAAGCGGCAATCTTGTCTTCATCGAGGTTGGGAAAGAGCTCCGGCAACACCTTGTCCAGGGCCCGCTTGACCGTTTCGGTGGCGTTGAGCTGCTCGCGGCCATCGAAAAGCCCCGCCTGCCGCTGCCAAAGCCGCCGGCTCTCCCCTTCGCCAATCCAGCGATCCCTGGGGGAAGGGTGAACCACCGGCCCCAGGCCGGAGACGGTGCTGCGCGGTCCAAAGGCCACCGGCAGTTGCCAATCGCGGGCCTGTTTGCAGGCAGCCTGCAGCCGGCGCGTCGCCTCCACCGCCGCTGCCCACCAGGAGCCGACGTTCAGCCCCGGCTTGTACTGGCGGCGCTGCTGCTTTTGGGGATCCCAGAAGCTGATCCGCAGGAACTTCAGCTCCGCGTCGGCAAAAAGCTGCCGCTCTCCTGTTAGGTGGTAGGTGCGGTTTTGGGCGCTGACCCAGGGATCCCGTTCGACCGGCTCCTGGGACTTGAGGATGGCGGTGTCTTTGAGCCTTTGCTGGGGGGATCCCAGGGGTGCTGCTGCCCAGTAGAGCTGCCACTGGTGCTCCAGCCATCCCTCCCAGGTGGGATCCTCCGGGCGCAACTGCACCAGCCAGCGGCGCTCCAGTTGCAGGTGCTCCAGCGCTCTTTCGGCCAGGTGGCGCCATTCTTCTTTGAGGGTCTGCTGGGCCAACTGCATGGCCGCCTGCACCCGCTCTTCCGGCAACAGCAAGAGGATCACGTTGGGGAAGCCGGCGGTGAGCAGGGCGTGGGCAGAAGGTTGAGGGATCCACTCGGCAAATTTGGGGTACTTCTCCAGCAGCCAGGCATCGATCAACGGCTGGCCGTAGAGACTGGGGTAGAGCAGGCAGTCGGGGCCGTATTTCTCCGCTAGGCGCCAGCAAAGCCGTGCCGAGAGGTAGTGCAACAGCCAGGATCCGGCCCAGAAATCCCGCATCTTGCGGCTGGCTTTGATCAGCTCCTGGATGGGGTTGAAGGTGAAGCTGGCCAAAAAGGGCCGCGTGAACTTGGGCTCGTCGTAGCCGGCCAAACAGCCCGCCAGGGCCGCCACGACACTGGTGTGGCTCCACAGGGATCCATCCGGCAGCCGCGTTTCCGCCGGCAAAAGCAGGAGGTTCTCATCGCCCAACTCCCGAACCAGCGCCTGGGGAAAACAGCGCCAGAACCACCAGAACACCTTCTGGATATCCTCCTCTTCTTGCCGGATCCAATCGGGAATCACCTTTTTCTCTAGCTGCATCAGGTGCTCGGCGCGGGAGCCGGCTTGCTGCAGGGCCCGGTGTTCCTCTTCGGGCAGTTGCCAAAAGCGCTTGCGCCCCGAAAGCAGATGGCTCATCTCTAGGCCCGGCCCCAGGCTGTGGCCGCGATCGGCTACCTGGTAGTCGATGGCAACCGGCAGGTGGCCAATGGCAGCCCGATCGCTGGCGGCGGCAACCAGATCCGCATCGCCAACGCTTGCTAGGAGGGATCCCTCTGCCTTGGGCGAGATCCACCCTTGCATCGCCGCTAAGTTTGGCCACAGCCCTTCCTTAGCGCGGCCAGAGGCGTCGTGGAGGGCCTTGAGGGCAGGGTCGTGCAGCAAACCCCAGAGCTTCGCTTGCCAGTAGTGATGAGACATGGTGTTTTCGCAGGAGAAATGGGAGAGTTAAGAACTGAACGCGCAAGAGACAAAAAAGTAAACAAAACCCCAGCAGCCACCCGATACCTGGCTGCAGAAGCTACAAAACAAAATCCACCGATCCCGACCAGCCCTCAGGTTTCTTTAGTATTTCTCCAGCTCAGTAGGACTTGTACAAGCTAAGCCCCTGCCAACTGTTTGACCGAGCTTGAAAACTCAGAACCTGAGGGTGGGCCGATGTCTGTAGCCTACTGAGAACTGGAAGGATCCCCTTCCAATTCCCCTTTTGTCCGGGTCAATTCGGGAAACAGCGCTTCCAGTTTGGGCAGCAGATCCTGCAAGACGAAGCTCTCCAGCTTTTCGCTGGATAGGGGTTGGCGATTCATCTGCACATGGGCCACGTCGTTGCGGTACGGGCTAAGGCGAGACCAAAGATCAGCAAGCTGCTGCACATCTGGGACATGGGCGGCAATGGGAGGAAGAGACTGAGGCTGCTCTTCTTGCTGGATAAGGGATCCAGTCGCAGGGGGATCTCCCAAGAGCTGCTCTTCCCGCGGGATGAGGGATCCCAACTGGTGTTCAATTCCCTGCCGCGCTTCTCGCCCGCGGTAGTCTTGGATCCCCTCACAGAGGCAAAGGGCAGAAACCACCCACTCCCGGGCCAAGAGAAGGGCTTGGGTGGTGAAGCGCTTTTCCACATACCAGCGCAGCAGTTGAAAGTGCTTTTGAACTTGAGCTCGGCGATCCTCCTTCTGGTCTGCCGGCAGCGCCAGTTGGCTGTAGCTGTCTTGAATGCTTTGCAGCAGCAGGCCAAAGGGCTTGGCAAATTGGCCCACCTCTTCGGCCAACTCCTGGGTAGAGTGTCTTTGTAACTTGCGCAAGTCCTCCTGCAGGCTGACCGGCCTCACCAGCTCCAGGCAACGGGAGATGTCGCGGATGGCTTGTCCAAAGCTCTGCAGCCGGGTGGGCCTGGGATCCCCTTTGCCGGGCTTTTGCTGCCGGTAAAAGTCCCGTTGAACCCTGTCCAAAAGCTGCCCCAGCTCCAGGGCTGAGCCGGTGCTGATGAACTTGTCGGTGGCCGTCAGCCAGTCCAAAAGCCGAAGGGCGGGGGTGAGATCGATAATGGGGGTTTCTGCCTGACCAGGGCGGTAGAGGCCGTAGTAGAGCCCCTGGATCTCGACATTTTTGGCCTTGCGCAAAAGGGCAGCTCCCAAGAGCACCAGCAGGGGGATGGAGCGAAAGGCGTGGGTGATATCGAAAAACAGCCGGGTGTTGGGCTCGATGCTATCAACCAGCACGTCGAAGATGGCCCAGGTCTCCGCCTCGGTTTTGCCTTCGGGAATGGCC
This sequence comes from Synechococcus sp. H55.8, assembly GCF_047462375.1. Taxonomy (NCBI): domain Bacteria; kingdom Bacillati; phylum Cyanobacteriota; class Cyanophyceae; order Synechococcales; family Synechococcaceae; genus Synechococcus; species Synechococcus sp. H55.8. The sequence continues at coordinate 11,128 of NZ_JANSJC010000031.1, forward strand.
TTGGCCACCTTCTCCACATGGGGCGGTAGATCTTCCTGCAGGCGGCTCCAGTGCTTGGCGCGGGCCTCTTCCGTCAGCAGGAGGATAATTCTGTCAATCTCAAAGAGCTGGCAGAGGGCTTTGGCAACGTAGCAGGTTTTCTCTGCCCGCCGCTCCCCAAAACAATACACCGTCTCGGTGTAATCGCCGGTGCCCAGGGTGGTCAAAAGGGTTTTAGCCATAGGGATCCTCGCGGTTGGGTCTGCAAAGCATCAAAGCACAACCGCCTGCAAGCTACCGCAACCTGGAAGCCCCCCCTTCACGAAAACAAGACGCCTTTTCCCAAGCAGTGAAGGTGGAAGGAGCCCGGAGTTAGCCTAGAAAGCAGTTGGCCTCTAGAACGATGAGGATCTGGGCATGCTCTCGACCGAACAGCTATCGATTTCTCATCAAAAACTCACTCCCGAACAGTTTCTTGCTTTGCCAGAGGAAGATATTACCTACGAGCTGGTCGATGGACAAGCTGTTCCCAAAGATGCGCCGATGTCCCCTCAGAGATTTCATGCCTCTCTGCAGAAGCGATTGCTTTTCATTCTGGATGCGTGGTGTCAGGGCAAGGGAGATGTATATACAGAGCTGGCAATTGTTTTGCAAAGGCAGGGTCAGAAGTGGCTTCCCGTTCCTGATTTGCTCTATGTTTCGTTTGAACGCTGGCCAGAGCAGCAGGTGGAAGACGGCCCTTGTCCAACAGCTCCCGAACTGGTGGTTGAGATTCTTTCACCGGGTCAGAGTTTTGGGGCTGTGGTTCAAAAAGCAGCAGATTACCTGCAGGCCGGGATCCTGCGCGTTTGGATTGTGGATCCGCAGGCCAAGAGCATCACCGTCTTCTACCCCGATGCCCCGCCGCAGACATTTGCAGGATCCCAGGCCATCCAAGACGATTGCTTGCCGGGCTTGAAGGTTGTTCCCCAGGATGTGTTTGCCCAAGCGCGGATCCCTTAGTGGGTTTAGTGCAAATAGCGTGAAACAGCCTGCTAGTTTATCTCCAGGCCATTGACAAATGCTGAAGGGATCCCAAAACAAGATTTCCTGCTAAGGGCTAATCGTGAAGCGGAAGAGCTTCTCATCGGCCAGTTGGAGAACTTCCTGGCCTGCAGCCGCCAGTTGTTCCGGGGGCAAATTCCGGTATTTGGCGATAAACTCAGGCAAAACTTGAAACTCCACCCGCTTGCCGGTCTCTCGGTGGATCACCACACTGCGCATCTTGTCGAGGGAGCCAACTTCCACCAGCTTCAAGTTCAGTTTGCCCAAACTGGCTCCTGTTGCAGCGTGCAAGCCATCCACAATACACACAAACGGGATCTCCAGCGGCGACTCGTGAATAACCTCCACCAAAAAACGGTTCCTAGAAGTGTGGGGAGTTGGATCCATTAAGCCTAGCTCCGCAAGGGCGCGCGTCCCCATGCGATAGCCGATCACTGCCCAAGGGCCGGCTCCGCCATGGATTTCTGTTACTCTCTGAACTGCTATCGCCGTCGAGTCACTTCCAGAAAAAGAACTCGGATGAGCTGGTGCTGGTGCTCCCAAAGCTAGCTGAAGCGCGATCAGTAGAAGAGAAAACGGCTGCGGCTTGGCAACGAAGAACAAGTTCATAGGCAGTGCAGTGGGGAGACATGAAAAGCAGAAAGATGCTAAGCCATCCTAAGCCCTGCCCCTTGAGCCTGCCTATGCAGGGGCGGGGGATCCAACAGCCTTCTGAGAACTATTCCCAGAACTGACTCACAAGTGCAGTGAGCCGAGAACGATGATATTGTCGAAGGTAAGCCTCCGGGCGTTGAGCACCCTTAAATGGCCGTTGTGGTCAGAAGTGCTTTGCTGGTGGCAGCAGGCTCTAACACCCCTGACTGCCCTATCCACTGATCGCCTTAGGGCGCTGTCTATCACTTGACAAGGGATAAGAGCCCCCAGTAACCTCCTTTCTGGGATGTCTTAAATTGCAGTTGTACGCGGAGCCAGACCAATGACTGCTGAGGCTTCACCACCTGACTCAACAGACTTCCTTACCCTCGTAGTAGACTTGTGCCTGCCTATACGAGGAGCCACGCTCCCTGCAGATCATGGATACGGCTTATTGGCGGCACTGTGTCACCGAGTGCCGATGTTGCATCGGAATCCCTGCGTCGGTATTTTGACAACAGCAGGGATCAGAGATAGACAAGGCAAAATCCTACTAACTCCACACTCCCACATTAGGATTCGACTACCTATCGAGGCAGTGGCGGAGGTGTACAAGCTAGCCGGTAAACAATTGAAGATTGGATCTCATGAGGTACAGCTAGGGATCCCTAAGATTTTTACTCTCAAACCAAGTACTTCCCTGAAAGCTCGAATCGTTACGATCAAGGGCTACACTGAGCCGGATACATTTGCCCAAGCTGCTCAGGCTCAGCTAGAGAAGCTAAAGATTTCAGGCCAGGTAACAGTACTGCAAGATAAAACCGGAAAGCCTCTGCGTAAAACCTTAAGAATCAAGGGGCATACAATCATAGGTTTCTCAACATTGGTAGAGAACTTACAAGAGGAAGATTCAATTCGTCTGCAGCAAGTAGGCCTAGGTGGCCGACGGCGCATGGGCTGCGGATTCTTTTTACCTTACAAGTAAGAAGAGATCTACAATGTTTAAGTTTTTACTGGCAAAATCTCTGGAGAAGCGGGATCCCAGCCGCCAATCCGAAGAAGAGTACGCTCAAGCAAAAGGCGCTGCTAAGCTTACAGGTCATGTTACGGCTGTATTATCAGCGGCTGAAGTTCTTTCAGAGCATCTAGGAGAGACTATTCAGCAGCAGTTGAGGTTGAAGGACGCAAGTCGTCTGAAATCTATTGTTAAGCTGGGATCTTATTTACATGATTGGGGCAAGGCAAACCAACATTTCCAAGAGATGATTTATCTCAAGTCATCAATTCTAGATGCCGAATCAAAAGCAAGACTTGAGAAGGCTTGGAGGGCTCACAATAAGCAACAACTTATTCGACATGAATTTTTAAGCGGCATACTCGCCTTGCAGGTTAGCCCATTTCGGGAGTGGCTACGGAAAGCATTTACCGAAGAGGAGCTGCTCTTGGCTACTTGGGCAGCAATCGGACATCATCTCAAGGCAGGAGTGGATTTACAGGGCAAGGAATCACACAAAATTACAGAGTTGCCGGATGGCACAGGAACTGAGGTTCGTATTTACACTGACCATCGGGATTTTCAATCCATATTGAGACTGGGATCCCAGAAACTTGGACTGCCAGAAGAGATTCCAGATGTACCTTCGGCAAATTGGAAAAAAGAACAGCTAGAAGAGCATTTACATACCTTGGCAAACCAGTTCCGAGACTTTGCCAAAAGTCTAAGCTCAGATCAGCGGGCATTGGTGGCGGCGGCTAAAGCCACGGTCATCGCCGCAGATCTGGCAGGATCGATCTTGCCATCAGAGGGAGAAAACCTACAGGATTGGATCTCTAATACCCTGAGTTTGGTTCTTCAGGAAAGCGAACTAGAGCAACTGGTTACCCAGAAACTAGGGGGAAATTCTCTACGACCCTTCCAAGAGCAAATTGCTAATACCCGCTGTCGGGTAACACTGGTAAAAGCAGGCTGTGGTACGGGGAAAACCTTAGGAGCCTATGCTTGGGCAAAAAAGTGGGCAGTGGGAAAGCGGCTGTTTTTTGGCTACCCTACCACTGGAACAGCTACTCAGGGCTACCTAGACTATGCCGAGGGATCCCCAATAGAAAAAATGCTGATGCACTCGCGGGCAGACTTAGATCGAGAACTGCTGCTAACCGGAGAGGGCGAAAAAGATGAGGCAACTTCATCTCGTCTGGCTGCGCTGCAAGCATGGCGAAAGAAATTAATTATCTGCACTGTGGATTCCATTTTAGGTTTAATGCAAAACAATAGAAGGTCACTGTTTTCATGGCCAGTTCTAGCTCAATCTGCCTTTGTTTTTGATGAAGTGCATGCCTATGACAATCAATTGTTCGGCGCTTTACTGAGATTCTTACGGACTTTTCGAGGTGCACCTGTCCTCTTGATGAGCGCTAGCTTTACCCCAGGACAGCTCCAGGCAATTAAGCGAGTGATGGATGAGTTGAGTGAACCTATAGAGGATCCCGTTGAAGGACCGCGAGAGCTAGAAGAACTGAAGCGCTATCAAATACAAGTAGAAGGTGATCCCACCCACTCTGAGCTCATTTGGTCGAAAGTCATCAAGGCAGTTCAGGAGAGGCAAAAGGTTCTATGGGTAACTAATTCAGTGTCCAGTTGTATTGATATTTATCAAGTTGCCAAGGAAAAACTAGAAAATATAAAAGCCAAAGTTTTAATTTACCACAGTCGTTTTCGCTACAAAGATAGACTCACCAAGCATGAGCAGGTTATCAATGCTTTTAGTCGGCCAGAACCTGTTCTTGCTGTCACTACGCAAGTCTGTGAAATGTCCTTAGATTTAAGTGCAGATTTGCTTGTCTCTGCCATGGCTCCAGCAACGGCTTTGGTTCAGCGATTGGGTCGGCTAAATCGAAGAATGAAAAGCGAAAAAGAAGAACCTTGTACAGCTCTCCTCTACAGATGGGATAAAAGCTCTCCCTATACTGCAGAAGAACTAGAAAGCGGGCAAAAACTAGTTAATGAGGTTAAAGACAGAGGACTAGAGCGCGTTTCACAGCGGGATTTAGCTAGCATTCTTTCTCAGCTCAGCCAAAAAGAGCCTGTTGAAGTAAAATCGGCCTGGCTTGATCAAGATTGGTGCACTTACCCAAGCTTCCTACGCGAAAGTGGACACACAATAACGGTGCTTCTAGCAGAGGATCAGGAGTCTATTTGGGAAGCTGCTAAAGGTCGGCAGGAAAAAGCTTTGGCCAAGGGGCAAAAGCTATCGAAGATGCAAGCTTTTCTGCAAGAGGCTCAAGCCTGGGCAATTCCGATTCGGATTCCAGATCAAGAGATAGAGTGGTGGAATTGGCAGCGACGCGGATTTTATTTCGTCACAGAGCCTGGATACATCAGCTATAGTGAGGAATTTGGCACGCCATGACTGAGCTAAAGCTACACATAGGACATCCTGGGTTGACACTGCTGCATCGAGCAGGGCTGGCTGGGCTGTGGATGACTCTTAAGCAGATAGAACAAGAGATTCCACCAGAGAAGCGGCCAGGGTCCCTAACTTGGGAACTGACACCTCGACAAGTCCAACTGTTCTGGCAGGGAAATGACTTTGAGGTCATTGACTGGCTGCTTAAAGAGTCTTTTCAGCTTAACAATGGACTTATCGCACTGCGAGGAATTGATAGTAAGTCAATGCGGAAAGACTCACAGGTAATCATTCACCAGGGGATCTTGGGAACATTTTTACAACATAACAAAACTCGCAAAATTCTTGGTGAGCAAACTGAATCTCTAGAGATCGATGAGAACTACCCACCCATCATTATCAAGTACAAAGCTTTAGAAAGCTATGTCCATCAGGAATTTGCCAAAAATCTATGCGATAAAGACGGTAATTGGCTTAGGCAGCCAATTAGCATTGCTGGCTGGCTTAATCCAGGTGCCGTTGTGCGACATAATGCGTTTCCCTCAGATACAAGCTTTGAAGAGTCTCCAGAGATGGCCTTTATACTCCTCTACGCTCCTGTTTCTTCCTTCTACTACATTCTTCGGTCACGGCTGAAGGATCAAAAAGCTCAATATGCTCTGGTGGTTCCTGAGATCACCGATATGGAGGTCTATGCAGGCTATCGGCAAGATCCTCGGCTCCGTTATGCAAGTTATCGAGATTTACATGCTGCCGGTTTGGGAGATGCTGGGCTTAAGTTTCTGACATATCAAGAGGTTGCAGAATCTTCTCGAGGATTTAAGGTAACTCGATGTCAGGTTCTCACTCTAGGTTCTGTCCCCTGGTCGAAACAACAAAAGTCTCGCACAGATCTATTTACTGTAGAAGCAAAGTATCATGCCTGCAAAAACTACCAGATCTGCAAAGCGGTACTACCAGATCGAGTTATCCTTAAGACAAAAGCGGAGGAAGGAAGCTTTATCGCAACAAGCTTTGCTCGTGAGATGATTGCTGAAAATCTGGCAAGAGATCATCCTTGGTATGCCGGGTTTTCAGATTGGGTTAACAGTAACGAGCGATTCAAACAACTGTGCTACGAACGCAGAGGTTTAAGTGAGATGGTCATGAGAGCAGACATGGATGATAGAGAGCGCTGGTTTGTCCAGACCTGCCATGAGGCTATTCGCTTTACCTATGGTCGTTTATATCAGAAGGCTCAAGATCGAGGAGAGCAGACTAACTTTGATAGGGAAAACGTACGTATTCGTACTGGATTAGCTCGATGTAAAAATGCAGAAAGCTTCCGTGAGTTTATTACTAACTTTTGGGCAAAAGCTGGGATAATACCAACGCTTCAAGAGCACTGGGATGATTTGATGGACTTGGTTATGGATCCCAAAGAGTGGAGAAAAGCACGGGATCTAGCTCTTCTGGCGTTAGCAAGCTACAAAGGTAAGGAGCGTCAGGAAGAAACTCAAGATGAGCCCGATGAGAACGGTACTGACTTGATTGCTCCTGCCGAATTAGAAGAGGACTAAGACTATAATCTTCAAAGTAGAAGCTTGTGAGCCAGACAAAAAATCAACGTAGCAGTAACTTAGCAACTTAGTTTGGAGGAAAACCATGACTTTTCACCTGTTCGGCAACATTTTGACCAACTATGGTACTGCTGCAAACAATCGCGGCGAGAGTGAGGGCAATATTACTACCCTGCAAAAGATTCTCTGGAAAAATGAAGTGCATACTACTGTTTCTGCTGAAGCAATTCGCTGGGCATTGCGTTACTACTGGCAAACATCAGGAAGCGGTTGCAAGGTCAACCGACGCTGGAATGACGAAACTAACGACAACGAGTGGGAAGAGCCTAACTTTGACCCTGATCTGTACATTGATGATGATGTTTTAGGCTTTATGCGCGCGGAGGGAGCTAAAGTAGATGCCTCAGACGAAAGCTCATCTAAAGGAAAGGGGAAAAAGCCGGCCAAAGGCACTACCACTGCTAGGCGCGGTGTTTTAGAGGTAACTCGGGCAATCTCCACCCGACCGTACAGTGGAGATATAACCTTCAATGCAAGAAGCGGTCAGAAGGGATCCACTTCTCTCTACGGAACAGAAGTGCATGCCACTCGCTATCAATACGGTTTTGCAATGACCCCTGCTCGACTTCAGCGGCAAGAGCGAGTCATTGAAGTAGTGAGGGGACTGGTTTCTTTAGGGGAGGTAGCCGGCAATCACTCCCGCTTTCTCTACGATTTTTCACCAGATAGCATAGTCTTGCGCTGGACGCACGACTTTTCGCCCCGCCTGCTCTACTGTTTTGAAGAAAACTCTGAGGGAGAAATAAGCATGCCAGACTTGGTGCGTCGAGTACAAGTAGGAGATATAGATCCTCAAGAGCTATGGCTAGCAGGAGCTGCTGCCGAAACCGAGGACGGGGAGAAGCTAGCTGAATTAGGTGCTCATGTAAGTCCGGGCATTAAGTCAACGGTTGACGACCTAATTGCCATAATTCAAAGTCAAATTTCTTCTAGGGAGGCAGCATGATTCAGCTTCAGGTTGAGGTACCTATTGCTTGCTTTCGTCAATCTTGGGCCAGGGAGTTTGCCGAAACCTATCCGGTGCCGCCACCTGCTACTGTTTATGGAATGTTGCTTTCCTTGCTGGGAGAGTGGGATCGGCATCGCTATTGTGGTGCTCAACTGGCAATTGCCCTACTGAGCCAACCTCAACTTTCTACGGTAATCCGCACCTTTCGTCGCTTTAAAAGCAAAGACATTCGGGATCCGGCCAACGCCCGTCCCGACTATCAGCAATTACTCACTGACGTGCAGATTGCAGTGCTGGTTAAAGGATCCCTTGCTCATGATTTGGAAAGAGCCTTTGAGAATCCCGAATCGATTAACCGATCCGGAGGACTGAGCTTGGGGGAGAGCCGTGACCTTGTTAACTCGATAACGCCAATTCCAGTAGTTCCCAAGCAGAGTCGATGGCTAATTCGAGATGAGGACGGGATCCTCACTTTGCCGTATTGGGTCGATCACGTAGGAGCCCGTGGCACCCGCTGGCAAAGGTACTTGCTCCAAACTCTTGAGAGTGAGGAGATACCTGAATTGGCCTGGACAGAAATTCGGCCAGATTAGCTGCTGTCTGCTGTCATCCTTGCACATGTATGCGAGAACGGGCAGTGCTTTGAGGCTAGATTTTGCCTCTATCTGAGGAGAAGGTTTTTTCAGTATTGTTGAGGTTTTCTCATATTCTTCATGTTGTTTATGTTTTGGAGCTTTGGATTATGCCGCTATCGTTGGCTGATTTCTCTGTACAGATAGATTCAGATTTGATTCGTGTTTCAGCGTTGCATGCATTGGCCTACTGCCCACGATTATTTTACCTAGAAGAAGTTGAGGAGCTCTACAGTGAAAACGCAGCTATTTTTGCTGGTCGGCGGCTACATACAGAGCTAGAAAAGCAAGAGGGGGAAGATTGGGAGGATCTATTTCTAGAAAGCGAGGATCTGGGTTTGCGGGGACGGGTAGATGCCCTGCGTACTCGCGACGGTCAGATTATTCCTTATGAGCATAAAAGGGGTCGGGCAGCCCGGGATCCGGACAACCAGCCCCAAGCCTGGGAAAGCGACCGGCTGCAGATCTTGGCCTATGCCTATCTGATGGAAACTGTCCTGGGGATCCCAATCCCTGAAGGACGAATTCGATACCACGGCGACAATGTGCTAGTGCGCGTTCCCCTCGATGATGCCGGGCGCCAAGCTGTGCGTCAGGCAATCGAGCAAGCAAGGTTGCTGCGCCAATCCCATCTCCGTCCCCCAATTACTGACAACGAGCGACTCTGCGCAGGCTGCTCTCTGGCCCCTGTGTGCTTACCTGAAGAAGCGCGGCTAGCTCATGATAGAGAATGGCAGCCTATTCGCCTCTTCCCGGAAGACGATGAACGGCAGTGTGTCCACATTCTAGAGCCGGGGGCGCGGGTAGGGCGCAGCGGATTCCGTCTTAAAGTAAGCTACCGAAACCAAAACGAAGAGTTTATCTCTGCTCAGCAAACCGGGCAAATTGTGCTGCACGGTTTTTCTCAAATCTCAACTCAGGCCATTTATTTCTGTGCTGAGCAAGGCATTGGGATTCACCTAATCTCTGGGGGTGGACGCTACGTTGGTAGCCTAGATCCCCGGCACGGAAGCATCCAACGCCGGATCCGACAGTACCAGGCCCTGAGCGATCCTCAAATGTGCTTGAAGTTAGCTCGGAAGCTGGTTGCGTGTCGAGGTCAAAGTCAGCGTAAGTTCTTGATGCGGCTGGGATCTGCTCGTCCACCAGAGGTAGAGCAAGCCATTGACCAAATGAGGCGAGTACTCAAGCAAGTCGATCGAGCAGAGTCATTATCAAGCTTGCTGGGTTTGGAAGGAAATCTATCGGCACTTTACTTTGCCGCTTTGCCCTATGTGCTATCAGATAAGGTGCCAGAGGAGATGCGATTTTCAGGCCGAAACCGAAGGCCCCCTAAGGATCGCTTTAATGCTCTACTGGGATTTGGATATGCCCTTTTGCTTAAAGACGTCATGAACGCTATTTTGACGGTAGGCCTAGAGCCTGCTCTCGGTTTCTATCACCAGCCTCGCTCTCAAGCACCCCCTCTAGCTCTCGACTTGATGGAAATCTTTCGCGTGCCTCTTGTGGATATGCCAATCGTAGCTTCAGTGAATCGTAAACAATGGGATCCGGAAGCAGACTTCATCATACGAGGACAACAAGTTTGGCTTAGCGAAGAAGGGCGGAAAAAGATGATTCAAATTTACGAAGATCGCAAGCAGGAAAAGTGGAAGCATCCAGTCACTAACTATTCCTTAACCTATCGTCGTTTGTTAGAGCTAGAGGTTCGCCTTTTAGAAAAAGAATGGAATGGAGAGGGTGACTTATTTGGAAACTTGGTTGTGAGGTAAACCATGGCTGAATATAAAGTTTGCTACTTAGTATGCTATGACATACGTTGCCAAAAGCGATGGCGAAAAGCGTCGAAGTTGTTAGAGGGATATGGAGAGCGAATTCAGTACTCAATCTTCCGCACTTGGCTAACATTACGAGAACGAGAAAAACTGCGCTGGGAACTAGAGAAGATCCTCAAGCCGGAAGATGGCCTTCTCATCGTGGGGATCTGCAACCGTTGTTTGGAGCGGGTGCTCACCTCGAACCGACCAGGAAGTTGGCCACAGCAGCAGAGCAGCTACAGGATCTATTGAAGAAACAAGGATCCACCGTTGTGAGAGGTATCTCAGCTTCTAACAAACCTCAAAGCCTTGCTGTAAGCGGATCCCAGCCGTTTCCACTTGCTTGGAGATGCTTGCAAAACCTCAGAACCCTCATGGGAAGCCTGTTCGCTAGGCTTTGACTGCCAGTTAGGGTACAATGGAAGCGCATGGTTTTCCTCTGATTGCCGTAAGGCGCTGAGCACCTTGCCAAGTGGCTATCGGAGCCTTGCAAAGCAAGGATTCTGAGGTGCGGCATGATTTTCCTTTGATTGCCGTAAGGCGTTGAGCAC
>NZ_JANSJC010000032.1:0-21549 GCF_047462375.1 Synechococcus sp. H55.8
ATAAACACGAATCTGTCGCGCTTGAGCCAGTCATCGACGATGTCGAACCATCCTCGCTCCTGGCGTACGCGCCCTACTGCGATGGTCATAGGACGATCTTCTCCAGAAAAAAGACAACCGATGAAACCAATAAAGTGCAATGCAGCAGCGCTCATAGTATTTCTGAGCGGCACTGTCCTTCTATCTTACGAAAAATTAATAAATTGCAACACCTTCTCAGGATAAGGCTCTGCCCCGGCTTGGCCGGCATAGGGATCCCTTGTGTTTTAGGATGGGGAGGGTTTTGGCCGAGGGAACTGGGCCGGGAGCCGTCCGCCTCAGCAAGACAAAGGTCATCGCGATAGGGAGGGCATTGTGGTGCAAGCCAGGATTTTGTTTGCAGCGGCGGAGGCAGCACCCCTGGCAAAGGTGGGGGGCATGGCGGATGTGGTGGGATCCCTGCCCGTCGTTTTGCGCAAGCTGGGGCAGGATGTGCGCATCATCATGCCCCTGTACGGGTTTCTCTGGGACAAGTTCGGCCCGGAACCGGAGCAATATCCCCGCTCCAAGGATCCCATCTGGTCCAAACAGGTCATGGGCCAGGTGGCCGATATTTACGAAAGCGTTTTGCCCGGCACCGATGTGCCCCTCTACCTGGTCAGCCACTATTGTTTTGCCCCCCACCGCATTTACTACGGCGAGGACGAGTTCTGGCGCTTTACTTTTTTTGCCAACGCCGTGGCCGAATTTGCCTGGACCTACTACCCTTGGAAACCCAACATCATCCACTGCCACGACTGGCACACCGGCATGATCCCGGCCTGGATGCACCAGGCTCCTGACATCGGCACCGTCTTCACCATTCACAACCTGGCCTATCAAGGGCCTTGGCGTTGGCAACTGGAACGCATGACCTGGCTGCCCTGGTATTTTTCCGCCCACAACACCATGGCTGCCGGGATCCTCTATGCCGACCAGGTGAATACGGTTTCGCCCACCTATGCGATGGAGATCCGCACCCCTCTGCATGGAGAGGGCCTACAGGATCTGCTGGCCTGGAAAGGGGAGCGCCTGCGGGGGATCCTGAATGGGATCGACACCGAGCAGTTCGATCCCCGCACCGATCCCGCTCTCGAGGCCAACTTCAGCGTTGATGATCTGAGCGGTCGGGCGGTGAACAAAGCTGCGTTACAGGCCCGCCTGGGCTTGACCGTCAACCCTGACGTATTCCTGCTGGGCATGGTGGCCCGTTTGGTGGAACAGAAAGGGATCGACTTGCTCATCCAAACCCTGGATCGCTTTTTGGCCTATAGCGATTCACAATTTGTCTTGCTGGGCAGCGGCGAAGCCTACTACGAGGGGCGGATCCGGGAGATGGCCGAGCGGCACCCGGGCAGAATGGCCTATCAACAGGGTTACCAGCCGCAACTGGCCCAGTTGATCTACGGAGGAGCCGATGCCTTTTTGATGCCCAGCCGCTTTGAACCCTGTGGCATCAGCCAGATGATCGCCATGCGTTATGGGTGTGTACCCATCGTCCGCCGTACGGGGGGGCTGGTGGATACCGTCAGCCATCATATTCCCAGCAAGGGAACCGGCACCGGCTACTGCTTTGATCGCTACGAAGCCCTGGACTTCTACACCTGCTTGGCGCGGGCTTGGGAGGCCTTTCAGCACAAAGACACCTGGCAGGCGCTGCAAAAGCGGGGCATGGCCACCGATTTCAGTTGGCATCGCTCGGCGCTGGAATACCTGCGCATGTACGAGCTGATTATGAACTTGCCGCTGAGGCCGGAAAAGACCTCCTCTCAGGCTCAACCCGCCCCATCCCTGCCCAGTTCCACTCCCGCCAAGGCTGCGCAGCCACCTCCTCGGCAACCCCTGGCTGAGGGGATCCCTGAGCTGCAGCAGAGCCACGCAGAGTGAGGTAGAGTGGAACGGGTCAACGAGGTTTTGAGGGTTACCTGCCAATGTTCGGACGACGTCCCGCTGTTGTCGGCCAAAGTCGGCGCCAAGAGGCCGCTGCCCAGGGGCTCAACCTTCTGCGCCGTTCTTGGGCGCGGCTGGCTTTCGGCTTGTTGCTCGGCCTTGTCCTGGGCGCGGGCTCGAGTCTCTGGGCCACGGCTCAAGAGCTGCCCGCCGGACAGCAGCTCGTTCCCAACCCGCAGCAGTTTCGCGCTCTCGAGCAACCCAGCAATGCCCTCAGTGTGTTGCGAGCTGAACAATTGGCCGCCGAAGCCGATGCCGCCATCCAAGCGCAAAACTACGACCAGGCCATCCAGCTTCTGCAACAGGTGTTCGACGCCTACAACCAGCGCTCCAACTACCACCAAGATCTCTCCCGTGCCTTCGCCGGGATCCAAAACCGCATCTCCGAAGAGCAGCGGGAGCTGGCCCGCGTTGCTGCCCAGGCTCGGGATCAGGCTGCCTACGATTTGGCCGTGGTCTATCGGGCTGCCGGACGTCCTGAGGAGGCCGTGGGCTGGTTGATCCAGGTCATCAAGAGCCAGACTCCAACCCGGGAGCTGGGCACCCAGGCCTACCAGCAGCTTCTGGAAATTGGCTTTGTCAGCACTCCCTTCCCCTAGCGCTGCTCTTCCAGCTTGCGATAGAAAGCCAGCGCCGTTTGCCCATAGGCCCGCTGGTCAAAGCGCAGCAGGGATCCCATCTGGTCGGGTAGCTCCTGGCCGCTGCGATGCTCGACGATCAAAGTTCCGCCTGGCTTGAGCAAGGGCGGGATCAGCGGCAGCAGGGGGGCGTACAGACCCGCCGCGTAGGGAGGAGCAAAGTAGACGTAATCAAAAGGCTCCAAACCCAGCCCTCGGCTGAGCAGCTTGCGGGCATCTCCCTGGATCACCTGAAAAGCTTGCCCCGGCTGGGCCACCTTGGTCCAGTTGGCCTGGATAAGGCGACAGGCAGAGGCGGCGATCTCGATCCCGGCCACAAAAGCAGCCCCCTGGCACAGGGCCTCTGCCCCCACCGTACCGGCCCCACAGCAGAGATCCAGCCAGCGACAGCCTTCCACCTGCCCTCGCAAGATGTTGAACAAGGCTTGCCTCACCCGCCCAGGGGTGGGTCGAGTGCCAAGACCTGCGGGAGTCTGGAGCGCCCGTCTGCCGCTGATGCGCAAGCCCATAGGCATCTATCAAGGGGTAGGTGTGGCAGGCAACTGGCCGGTCAACCCGCTGCGCTGGGCGGCGCGATCCCGTTCCATCTGGATTTGCGACACCAAAGCTTTAGGCAACTGGGCAGAAGCCTGCAGAGCTTGATCGAAAAGGGGGACAGCCTCCCGGTCTTGCCCCTTGGCAACCAAAATTTGCGCCTTGAGGTAGTAGAGCTCCGGGTTGTTGCAGGAAGCAGCAATGGCCCGATCCACCGCCTCCAAGGCCTCGTCAAAGCGCTGCATATCCCGATAGGCCAGAGCTTGGCCGCGGTAGGACAAATACTCAGGCGCCGCCAGGCGAAATTGATCCAACGCCTTCTCCCGGTAGGTCAGCAGCAAATCCATATAGCCGTTGAGAAGATTCAACTCAGGGTCGCTGCTGTCCACAGCCTGGGCGGCCCGGATGGACGCAAACAATTGGTTGAGGGTGGGCAATGCCTTGGGCAAGCCGAGCACCACCCCCTCCCGCACCACGATGTTGGCCGCCTCCAACCCATAGCCCACCCCCTCATACAGGTTGCCGCGCAAGGGATCCGTCTTTTTCAGCTCGGCGGCCACCTGGCGGGTTTGGGTGGCCAACTGGGCAAAAGCATCCAGATCCCCCTCTTGGTAGGCCAGCGCCGCCAGCAGGGCATAGACCATCGGCTCTGCGGGAGAGGACTTCTTGGCCACTTCCAGCTTTTCCCGGCTCTGGCTGTAGCGGCCCGCGCAGAAGAACTCCTCAAACGCCGCAGCCACTTCCGGGCTGATGGGGCGGGCATTGGCCCCGCTGCGAAACGGATCCTGGGCCCAAACCGGCAAGGCGGATCCCCATACCCAGCACAGGATCCCCACCAGCTTGGCCCCTCTGCTGAACTTGTCGCTTCTCATCCTCTGTGCCTCAACACCCACTGGGACCGGTCTAGCGAATCGGCGCGTGCTTGACCTGCTCTTCAGCGCAGCAGTTGCGCAATCGCAGCAATGGCCGCATCCTGAACCAACTCGTTGGGCTCGTAGGCCAGCAGATCGTGTAAGGGATCCAGAGCGCGCGGATCCCCAATTTGGCCGAGGGCGCGGGCTGCTGCCTCCCGCACCACCGGTTCTCCATCCGCAAGCTTGGTCAGCAAAGCCGGCACCGCCTCAACCGCCCGCATTTGCCCCAGCTGGTAGATGGTTTGCAGTTGGGCCTCCAGGGGAGTTGCTGCAACCGTGGGAGCCGAGCTATACACAGAGATACCTGAAGAGCTGCCATAGGAGTAGCCGCTGCCCGCCATCGAGATGGCCGAGAGAGCCTGCAGCGCCTCTAGGGCACGATATCGCTCTGTCTCGCTCATCTGAGGCAGTTGGGCCACCAGATCATCAAAAGCTCGCTGTACAGGATCGGCAGCCTGGTGGGCAATGCGGGTTAAGTGGCGGTCAGCCTGTACCTGCTGCCAAGACTGAAACGCTGCCAGACCTGCCACCACCAAAGCCGCATCGGCCAAAACAGCCAGCAGCGCCATTCCCCCCCAGATCTTGCTGCGACGGCTGAGCTTTCGCATCTGCTTATCCACGTAGCTAAAGGCCTGGTGCTGCCGTTCCCAGAAGTCGGGGGCCACCTGCAGAGTTTGGGCACTCAGATCGGGAGACAGAAGGTTTTCCTCGCGGGCTACCTCCAAGCTTTGTAGCCTTTGGTTCAAGCGAGAAAATTGTTTCGTCCAGAGCCAAGTAAACATCAAGTCACACCCTCCCTCCAAGCTTGCCCATAGCGGCTGGTGCTGTCACTCGGTGTCAGGCAAAGTTTGCCGACCCTTCCCTGCCATAAAGGTGAACTTATGCGCCAGGATAGCAAAAGCACCGGCTCCCCACCACCCAGTCTTTAACTTGAACTTGGGGTTGCAGGATGTCACTCATTGTAGACAGGCCGGCGAAGGGTGCCGACCGCGTCAGCGGGACGGAGTCCTTGGGGTTGACCGTACTTGCGTGAGTGCTAAGCACCACTTCGCGACCGAGGGAAGCCGCAGTCTTCCCTTCTCTTTTGAGCAACAAGGGGAGTGAGGACTTGACGAGCTTGGGGGGGAACAAGCCCAAAGGCTACGGGCTACTATGCCTCATAGTTTGGCCGGAGCACTCTGGGGTTTACAGGCATCACGATGTCTGAGTTCCCCAAAGGTCTGTAGATTACAAGGACAAGCCCAGCTTGACTCCAAGCAGGGCATGGACCAGTAGCACACACAGGATGAAGCTGCCCACATAGGCATGGGTGGTGCGCAGGGCCTCGCGGTTGCCCCCAAAGCCGCTGAGAGACAAAGCGCCATTGGCCGCCAACAACAGCAACACCAGGGATCCCGTCCAAAAATGGGGGCTGCTCAGCAGGGGCTGGCCCTGCATGACCAAGGAGAGAAGGCCGCCGGTGTAGCCCAAGGCAATGAAGGTGGCCATCCAGGGAGCCAATTTGCGGTGATCCAAGAGCGGCTTTTGGGCCGATTCCGGCAGGGATCCCTCTGGCGTTGTGGAGGCGGCTGCCAGGCGCAAGACCCGCCCCCGCCAACCGGTCAGGCCGACGAAGCTGCCCATGACCACCACCACAATGCCCATCATCAGAGGATGTCCCCATTGCACAATGGGCTGGGGCAGGTTGAAGCCGGCAAAAAACTGGGCCACTGGCTGCAAGGCAGCCGTCAACTCATCCGAAGTTGCCGACAGATCGGGCAGAGCCACACTCAGCATAGGGATCCCTCCACCTTTGGGACAACTACAACTTTTTAACCAGTCTCCTTAACAAATCTACAACAAACCCACCTTCGATGACAGATGCCGGTGGAAAGCTTCAGGGGATGCAGCCGCAACGGTAAAATATCTAGCGGTGAAGCCGTGGTCGGCCACAGATCCTCGGCTACCGCCTGCTAACGAGCAAAACGGAGTTATTCACATGGCCAAGTTGTTGTTGGGGGATCAATCCTTTGAAGTCGAGCTGCTGACGGATGTGCCCACCAATTGGCCTGGAATTAAAGTCATGTCCAAGGGAGCTAAGCTGGATATCCCGGCGGGAACAGTGGTGAGGGTGGAGTCAGAAGATGACCATGTAACCGGCTCCTACAAGGTGGTTTATCGTTTGGCTCCCGCCTATCCCCGCAGTTGGCGGCTGCTTTTGGAGCGGGAGAGCGCGGCTCCTGCACCTCAGGCGGAAGCGGCCCCAGCCGCTCAGGTCGCCCCCTCGGCGGCCTCGTCCCTACCCAACAGCGACAAGATTTTCACCCTCAAAGTGTCCGGTTTGGTGGGAGGGGGCGTGCGCAAGAGCGTTGTCGAGTACAAAGTGCCCTTCAGCCGCCTTTCTCAAGAAGTGAAGCGCATCACCCAAAGGGGGGGCAAGATCGTCAGCATTACAGAGTCCAATCTGTTGAGCAACCTTGAGTAGGGCCCAGCTCCCCCTCTGGGGTCTGTCTCCAAGGCTGCCGATCCAGGCCCCTTCAGCCCAAGCGGCTTTGACGGGCGCTCCCTGCTGTTTTTCCGGCGGCGATTGCATGGGTATCCCCAATCGGAAGAGAGGGGTGGTAGTCTGGCGTTGGTTTTGCCCTTGTCTGGGGGTAGGCTTTGGGTGGGAAAAGGCATTCCAGCAAGGGCTCAACTCTTGCGCTTGAGCGCCGATAACACCATCGGGAGTGGGGAGGAGGTCATGACGTCTCGGCAGCATCCGACGCGCTTGGGAGGGTCGATACCCCAAGGCAATTCAGGCTCCAGATCGACAAGGGGATCCCAGCCGTACTCCTCGCCCACTCCACGACAAAGCCTTTCCGATTCCTCTCGGCATGCGCCGGCAAAGTCTCGACCTAGGGTGCTCCCCTTTCTAAACTTGCTGGTGATCCTGCTGGGATTTGGGACCGGCGCCCTGGTGGCCTGGGCAACCGCTCATCCCAACTGGGCCAGCCGCCTGCCGGCGCTCTTGCCGCCTCTGGCCGAGATCCCTGCCCCCCGCGCCCAGGCCAAGGCAGCCCAACAGCGCCCGCCCCTCCCCCAAGAGCCGCAACTGCAGCGGGATCCTTTTGCGTTGGATCCCTTGGCCAGCCTCTCCTACGTGCCCGCCATCATGTATCACGATGTGGTGGCTGGCCGCAAAGAGGTCTGGTTTGACACCACAGCGGCGGAGCTGCGGCAGCACTTTGAGGCCATCAAGCAGGCGGGGCTGACCCCCATCCACATCGACCAACTCTACAAACACCTGCGGGACGGGGATCCCTTACCGGAAAAAGCCATCCTGCTCACCTTCGACGACGCTTACCTGGGCCTGTACGAGAACGCCTACCCGCTGCTGAAGGAGTACAACTACCCTGCCACCTATTTTGTGCAGACCGGCTTTGTCGGCGTGCCCACCAGCAAAGACCACTTCACCTGGGATCAGATGCGGGAGATGGATGCCAGCGGGCTGATTGACTTTGCCGCCCACACCGTCAACCATCCCCCCGACCTGCGGCTGCTGGACGATGCCCGCCTGCGGCGAGAGGTGTTGGACTGCAAGACCAAGCTGGAGCAGGAGCTGGGCCACCCCATCCACTACTTCGCCTATCCGGAAGGCAATCGGGACGAGCGGGTGAAGCAATACCTGGCGGAGGCGGGTTACTGGATGTCCTTTACGATGGATCCCGGCTTTACGGGACAGTCGCCCAACTTGCTGGAGGTGCGCCGCTTTAACCAGTTTCGCCTCACCGAGGCCATTATCGGCGCCCGCACCTTCACCCTTGGCCGCAGCCCCGACTACTGGCTGGATGGAACGCAACCCTTGACCCTGACCGATGAGGTGATCGACAGGGTGCGGGTGCTAACCATCCGCGGCGGACGGGCAGCTACAGTGCACGCGGAGCGGCGCTACGAGGTAAGAACCCTAGTCCAGCGCTACCAGGCCGATGCCGGCATTAACGGCAGCTTCTTCTCCATCCCTTGGATTAACTCGGCCAGCAACGTCATGGTGGGGCCGGTGATGGCCGCCAACCACAAGACTTTCATCCCCGGTCGCCCCGAAGACGACAAGGTGGTGCGCGGTCGTCCCCTGGTGCTGCTGGGCAGGGATCGGCTGCGCTTTGTACCCTTTGATCCCGACACCATGACCCAGCTCGACAACCTTCGCCAGCTCATGCCGGATGTCACGGATCTGTTTGTGGCGGGCTTGTGGCTGGTTAAGGATGGCCGCGCCCTCTCTCCGAGGGAGATCGACTCGTTTCGCCTCTCCAGCGCCGCCGAGTTTCGCCCCCGCGCCTTTTTTGGCGTAGACAACCAGGATCAGGTGGTGATCGGGGTTACCAAAACCCACGTCAACGCCGCCATCCTGGCCAGCCTATTGCCCAAAATCGGGATCCGTGAGGCGGTGCTGCTGGACTCTGGCTTCAGCACCTCACTGGTCTACCAAGGGGAGATCCTCGCCACCGGCCATGCCGGCCCCAACCAGCCCAGCCGCCCTGTCCCCCACGCCATTTTGCTCTACGACCTAACCCGTCTGTGGAGGGAGGATCCCCGCCCGCAGGAAAGGGCCGCTTCCACAACCGATCGGGTGGAAGGGCTGGTGCAGCTTCTGCCGGCTAGCGACCAAGATGCAGCCAAAGCCTACCTGAACAGCGTTCTGGCCGGCCAGCGCACCCTCAAGCGGGGGGAGCGGGGCCCGGCCGTGGTGGCGGTGCAACTGGGCTTAAGCCGCCTGGCCGCTCAGCAGGGACGGCTGGATCTGCTCCCCTCTGGCCCTGATGGGGTATATGGCAATGAGGTGGCCCAGGCAGTGGCAGAGTTGCTGTTGGCCGAACCTGGGCTGGGCGAGACGGGATCCCCGCAAGCGATCCCCACTCCCCTGGTGGCGGGAACGGCAACCCCATCCAGCGGCGGGGACGCCATCGATGCTCAACTGCTGCAACGGCTGCTGGAGCGGGTTAATCTCGCCCCGGCCTCTGTGTTGGTGGATACCCGTCTGGAGCGGCCAACTTGGCCTCTGGAGCACAAGCCGACCCGGAAGCTGCTGCCGAGAGCGGCTCTAGAGTAGAGTTAGGGGGCCTCGACTCTGGACCCAACTCCTTGGGGATCCAGCCCTCCCTGCCAACCTAGGCCATTGCGGAGAAAGACAGGTCTGCCGGCAACAAACACGCCCATAACCCGGAAGGGCTTCTCCCGCAAGATCACCAGGTCGGCCCTCAGCCCTGGACAAAGAGCCCCCCGATCCTGGAGGCCAACGGCCTGGGCGGGGTTGCGGCTGACCAAGGCTATGGCCTGGGGCAACTCCAAAGCCTGCTTCTCCGCCAGGGCAAAGGCAGCTCTTAGCGCAGTAGCCGGCGAGTAGTCGGTGGCCAGAGCACCTAGGGATCCCGCCTTCAGGGCTTGCAGGGCGGAGAGATTGCCCACATGGGAGGATCCCCTAAGGGCGTTGGGGGCCCCCATGACCACCAGCAAGCCCAACTGTTGGGCTTCGCCAGCGGCCTCCAGCGTGACCGGGAACTCGCTAATCTTTACGCCCAGCTTGGCCATCAACTGAACCTTGTCAGAGGAATCGTCGTCATGGGAAGCCAGCGTGACTCCCCGCTCTTTTGCCTGCTGGGCCAGCTCGGCAAGGGCAGGGAGAACTTCTAGCTGGGATGGGTTCCTGAGGCTGGCGGCAACCTCCTCAGGCTGCTGGCCCAGGTGACGGGCCATATAGCGAACGTAGTCTTCTAGGGTCGGGAACTGGCCTTGGCCAGGCGTGTGATCCATAAACGAAAGGAGATCCACCCAACCTTGGCTGAGGGCGTGGCGAACGGCTGCTGCTCCCAAGGGGCGAGAGACTTCGTAGCGGGCATGGATCCGCAAGTCCAGCGACAAATGGGAACGCAGGGCAACCAATTGCTCGGCCAGGGCCAAAGCGGTCTCCGGGCTGCGCCAACCGGGCAGGCCCTCCCAAAAGGACAGGGTGACAAAAGCAGTGGTCATGCCTGCTGCCAGAGCTCGGTTTTCCCAAACCTCCAGGGCCATCTCGGCAGCCAACTGTACCCCTGGCCGCGGCTCCAGCTCCGGCTCTAGACTGTCGGCGTGGAGATCGATGACGCCAGGGACGAGGGTTAAGCCCTGTAAAGGGATTCCTTCGTCCACCTGCCCTTCTCGAATCTCGGCAATCCACTCCCCCTCCAGCCGCAGGGATCCCAGCGGGAGCACTTGGTCAGGGAGAACCAGCTTAAGTCCGGACAGCCACATCTTGCTTCTCCTCCAGGTGGTAGGTTTTGTCCACCAAGCCCGCCACGTCTTCTGGCGAGTGGAAAACGCCAACAAGCGCAGTTCCCTGCTGCTTCAGAAGGCGAAGGCGCTCCCGCAGAGCTTTCCTGGCCCCTGCATCCAAGCTGGCCGTGGGCTCATCCAACAGCAGCAAGGGATAGGGATGAATGAGCGAGCGGGCCAGGTTGAGCTTTTGTTTTTCGCCCCCAGAGAAACCCGTGGGGAAAGCCTCCAGTAACTCGGGCTTCAGGTTCAGCTCTAGGAGCAGCTCTGCCGCCCGCTGCCGTGCTCGGCTTTCTTCTACACCTCGCCACAGCAGCGGCTCCGCCACCAGCTCCAGGGCGGTGGTGCGGGGTCGGGGATCCAGAAACTGGCTGACATAGCCGATGTGCTCCCGCCGGATCCACAAGATCTCGCGATCCCCCAAACGCGCCAGATCCACCCTTCCGCGAGGAGTCTGCAGAAGGATCTGCCCCCCTGTGGGACAGTAGCTGCGATAGAGCGTCCGCAACAGGGAAGACTTGCCGGCGCCATTGGGGCCCTCTAGGAGCAGCAACTCCCCTGCTTGTAGGGAGAAGCTCACCTGTCTGAAAGCCAGAACCTCCCGTCCCAGCCGGTGCAGGAAAAACCGCTTTTCCAAATCGATAACTTGCAGCATCTCTCTACAGCCTTGCGGCAACCAAATCCTGAGTAAAGGGGTGGCGGGGATCCTCCAGCACCTGGTCGGCGAGGCCTTCTTCTACCACCTCTCCCTGGTGCAAAACCACAATGCGATCCGCCAATGCCCGTACCACCGAGAGATCGTGGCTAACCAAAATCAGACTCATCCCCAACTGCCGCTTGAGGCGGCGTAGGGTGTCCAAGAAGGTTGCCTGCACCAGCAAATCTAAGCCAGTCGTTGGCTCGTCCAAGAGGATGGCCGTTGGCTCTTGAGCCAAGGCTTTGGCAATCTGCACCCGCTGCCGCTCCCCTCCCGAAAGGAAAGTAGGCGGATCCCCAGCCCGCTCCAGGGGGAAGTCTGCCCTCTCCAAAGCTGCCTGCGCTTCCTTTTGCAAAACCCCAAATCGTCGTTCCCCCTTGAGCACAAGGGGCTCAGCAACATTGGTTAGGGCGGCAAAGCCCATGCGCAGGGCCTGGGCAGCTTCTTGATAAACCATGGCCAAGTGGCGCCGCGCCGCAGGTCGCTCGTAGGGAGAAAGCGACAGCAGATTACACCCCTCCCAGCCGGGGATGTTGAGCCAGTATTCCCCTTGCGCCATCTCCTGGAGATAGAGAATTCTCAAAAGGGTGCTCTTGCCGCTGCCAGAAGCCCCCACCACCCCCAGCACCTCCTGGGGATAGAGCTTGAGGCTGACGTTCTTGAGGGCCCAGCGATCCCCGTAGGCTTTCCAAACCTTGACCAGTTCCAGCAAAGGCCTTTCTTCAACCATGCTGCTTCTCCCCAAATAAAGGCCCACTTTCTTTGCCAGCTAGGAGTTTTTCCATATAGCCCTGGTCGGAGATCTCGTAGGCCAAGCTGCCATCCTCCTGGGGAATGGCGTTGAGAAAGACGTGGCGGCAACCCGTGCGGCGGCAGGATCCCACAATGGGTTCCGGCTGGAAGGGTCGATCCACAAAGGCCAGAGGTTCTACCTGCGTGTAAGGGGGGACAGCGTAGATCCGCTTTTCCCGACCGGCGCCAAAGAGCGTGATGTGGGCTGCCTGGTGCAGCTTGGGCAGATCCCAGCGGGGCAGGGGACTGGGATCCATCACATAGCGGCCGTGCACCAGAACGGGATAGGCTGCTCCCTTGCGGCTGTGGCCGTAGTGCAAGTGTTCTTCAAACAGGTCCACCCAAAGCAGGCTGTAGTCCCCCAGGGCATGCAGCTCCCGCGCCTTGGCATCGGAAGGCTCCACGTAGCGCAGGGGTTCAGGGATCGGGACTTGCAGGATCAAGATTTGTCCTTCTTGCAGTCGCTCCTCCGGGATGCGGTGACGGCTTTGGATGAGGGTTGCTTCCAAAGCATCGGTGGTGGTTCGAGCTCCGCTGACGTGGGCAATGAAGCGGCGCAAGTTGGCAGCATTAACCGAGTCATCCGCTCCTTGGTCGATGACCTTCACCACATCTTCCGGCCCCACGAGGCTGAGAGTAAGCTGCAGGCCGCCCGTGCCCCAGCCGCGGGCCAGGGGCATCTCTCGGCTGGCAAAGGGAACTTGATATGCCGGTATGGCCAAAGCCTTGAGAACCTTGCGCCGAATTTCTCGCTTGGCTTCAGGATCCAAGTAGGCGTAGCTGTGCTTAGGGTTCAAGAGCAGCCTCCTGATGGCTCATCCAATTGCTGAAGAACGTTACATAGTGAGGCAGTTTGTAGTGCAGGGCAAAGCCCGAAGCCTCCACGGGATCCGTGTGTACCAGAACAAACTCCTCGCTGCGGGCCGGATGGGTGGGGCGATCCATCTCCAAATCCAACATTGCGCCCGCGATAACCCGCCCCTCGTTCCAGCCCAAGCTGGCAGCAAAGCCTAAGCGGTATCCCTTCTCCCCATGCCCGACGACTTCTGCAAAGGCCAAGCGGATCCGCCCCAGGCGAAAGCTGCCTCCCCGCACCGGGTGGATAGCCCGCACCTCGAGATAGCCCACCCCCAACTCCGCCACTGTTGGGTGGGTGTGGACGTTGTAGGCCCGCATGGCGCTGTAGGCGAGGGCCAGGAGTCCTCCGGTGTCCCCTCGCGCCAAAGCTTGCAGGCGATGGGCTCTTGGCGCCGGAAACAGCAGCGGCTGCCGCGTTAGATCCGGGATCTCTTCCTCTAAGTCTTTCTCTGCCACTGGATCTTCTTCCAGCAGGCCTTGCTCTTTTAGCCAGGTTCGCACCGAAGGGTAGCGCTGGGGAGCAGCCGTGGTCTCTGGCTCCACCCCTTGGGTTCCGGAAAAACCCAGCAGACGCAGGCTGTAGTCGAGGGTGGGGCCGAGGACTTGGCCGCCGGGAATGCTCTTGAAGGCTGAAGAAAGCCGTCGCACCAGGAGCAAATCTTCTTTTTTCTGAAGCTGCGCTTTGCCCAGGCGAGGAAGGGTAGTTCGATGAGCTCGCAAAAGCAGCAGCGCTTCGTAGAGATCGCCCCCTGTCTGGGCCAAGGCCTCAGCAGCCAGCTCTGGAGCCCAGAGGCCAGCTTCCGCCATCACCTGATCCAAAAGATAGGGCAAGTAGCTGGCCAGGCCCTTACTCGACTGACCTGCCCCCCTCGGCAACAATTCGCGAAAAAGGGCTTCGGCATTGAGAATGGCCTCCTGACTGCCCCGCGCCACCACGTAGCCCATCAACCCACCTCCACACTTCGCGGTATGCCTACTACATGCTGCCCGTCGGTAAGCAAGATGTCCACTCCCAAAGGGTAGGCCGAGATCTGGGAGCGCAGCCGCCAAAAAGCAGGGGGCAAATCCACAGCCAAGCACACCTCCCCAGCAATGCCGGGGCCCTTGAAGACAAGAGGGGATCCCTGGCCCCAGCCAGTTCCCAGGATGAGAGTTGCCCCGCTCTCCGGCTCCAGGTAGGTGCCCCTCTTGAGAAGCGAGAGGGTTTCCCAACCGGCAGGCAAATCCGCCAGCCGCTCGGCAAAGACGAAGTCCGCCGCCTCCAAGGCCACAGGCCGGGGAGCCTGACCGCGCAGATCTAAGAGCAGCCAGTCTGGCGCCCAAACCCCCACATTCCCATCCACCAGGGTAATCGCAATGAGGCGGAAGGCTTGGCGCAGCGAGTGAGCTGGCAAGCGCCAAAGCCGGCCAGGGTAGCTCAGCGCCATCACCAAGGTTCGGAAGACCTGTTGGCTTTGCCGTTCGGCTGCGGGCATGGGCACGCTCATAGCGTCTCCACCTCCAAGCGCGTGGTGGCCACCTTGCGCCAGAGGCGCTCATCCTTCTCCTGGAGATGTTCCTGAGCTTCCAGGGCCAAGGCCTGGATCCGATCTTCAGCAATCCCCGCCTGCAACGCGGCATCCAGGTAAGCCAGGGAGCGGGCCAGGCGCGGCCGTTCCCCCAGCACTATTCCATAGCCTTCCACTCCCTTTCGGGGGAAGCGCAGCCAAACCTCGTAAACCAAGACTTCTCCCAGATAAAACGGCGTACCGCTGCGCGAGTCCTGGAAGGGGAGCAACAGCAGGCCCGCTCCTTCCTTCAGCTTCTGGCTAGCTCCCAGAGCGGGCCGTACCTCCCGCGCCAGAGCCACAACTGTCTTTTCGGGAGCCTCCTGCAGCAGCTCCAGGATTTCAAGAGCCTGCACCCTCACCTCCTATACCAGGGATTGGCGAATTCGCGCCGAGACCTTGTCGATTGTAAACACGGTTAGCAGGATGAGCAAAATGATGGTGGCGGCGTCCTGAAAGCGGAAGGCCCGCACCGTCTGCATCAGATCGAAGCCGATGCCACCAGCTCCCACCAAGCCCAAGACTGTTGCCGAGCGCACATTGACCTCAAACAGGTAGAGCGTCACCGAGTAGAAAGCTGGGGCCACCTGCGGCCAAAAGCCATAGACAAGAACCAGCAGAGGATGGGAGCCCGTAGCCCTCACGGCCTCCACCTGCCCCATATCCACCGTCTCAATGGCCTCGGAGAGCAACTTGCCTGCCACTCCAGCCGTGTGCAGCGTCAACGCCATGATCCCTGGGAGAGGCCCCAAGCCAATGGCAGCCACAAAAACCAGGGCCAAAACCAGCTCGTTGAGTCCCCTGAGGATATCCATCAGCCCGCGGACAGCCAGATAGACCACAGGAGAGCGGATGACATTCTTGGATCCCAGGAAGGCCAAGGGAAGCACAAAGAAGGTGGCCAGAAAAGTGCCCCAGAAAGCCATGATCAGGGTCTGGAGCAAAGAGTAAAGAAAAGCTGGCAGAAAGTGCAGGCTGGGCGGAAAGAAGCGAGCGACAAAGGCAGCACTCCTCCCCAACCCAGCCAGCAACTTGACTGGTGAGATCTCAGCCGGCCCTGCCGTCAGCAGGAGAGCCAGAAGGATCATCCCGACTAGGAGAACACCGAGGCGATCTCTCCGTTTGAGCTCTGCCGGTAAGGGGGGCAGTTTCTTAGAGTTGGCACTCAGGTTGCTTAAGAGCATTGTTAACCTTGCGGAAGGGATCATAATCTTTGTCGCTGGCCGGCTCAAAACCCTTGAGACCGCGAGCTTCTAGCCATTGCTTGCCTTCCGGTGTGTTCTCGTACTCTAGGTAGGCCGTGCGGATGGCTTCTTTGAGGTCTTCCGGCAGGTCTTTGCGGTAGGCCCAGGGAGAGGAAGGGATCGGATCGGACTTCCAGATCACCTCAAAATCTTCCAAACCCTTAATTTGGCCCTTCTTGGTGGCAATGCTGATCCCGGTATCCCAAGTCACCCCCACGGGAATGGTTCCCTGAGAGACTCCCAGGATAACCGACTCATGGTTGCCGGCAAAGGCAACTTGTTTAAAGTACTCCTTGGGCTTGATCTTGGCCTCTAGACAGAAGTAAGCCATGGGCACCTTGAAACCAGAAGTGCTCTCCGGGTCAACGAAAGCAAAATCTTTGCCCTTGGCAGCTTCTAGAGTTGTAATGCCACTGCCCTTCTTGGAAATCATCAGAGAGTGGTAAACAGTGCCCGAGCGAACAGAATCTTCCTTCACAAAGGCTTCGATGGGGGCATTGGCTTTTTCAATCGCATCGACGTAAGAGGCGGGCCCATAAAAAGCAACGTGGGTCTTCCCTTCCGCCTGGGAGAGCATCACAGCCGTGTAGTCACCAGCCACGAACAAACGCACCGGGATCCCCAATCTCTCTTTGAGGTAGTTCAGGAAAGGCGCATAGCGGGCTTCGTAATCAGCAGCACTCTCCACCGGCACTTCAGCAATGACCAGCTCCTTGGGCCAGTTCTGCTTCTGCGCCAACACCGGCACCCAACTGGCAAAGCCCAATAGGAAAGCCGCTAGAGCCAAAACCTTCCTTCTCCGCATGAGTATTCTCCTCTGCAGCTGACTTGAAATTGAAATTGATTGAAGTTGAGTTTGAGCTTACCTGTCCTCAAGCCGTCAAGGCTGAGGGCAACCCTCCGAGGGTTTGAGAGGCTTCCTCCTCCCCGAAGTAGAGATCCTTCTCTTTTTCAGGGGTGAGAGCCGAGACTGGCCCATCAAAGAAAACCTGCCCATCCTTGAAGGCAACAACTCGGTTGGCGTAATGGCGCACCATCTCCAGGTGATGCAGGGTCACTAGGAGCGGGATGCCTTGCCGACAAACCATTCCCAGCAGTAAATCCATGATCACCTGCGCATTTTTGGGATCCAAAGCCGAGATGGGTTCATCTGCCAGGATCAGCGCCGGCTCTTGGATCAAGGCGCGAGCAATGCCCACCCGCTGCTGCTGTCCCCCCGAAAGAGCATCGGCCCTCTGCCAGGCGTGCTCGAGAAGCCCCACCTCCTCCAGTAGCCTTTCTGCTTGGGCCAGATCTTGCTCCGAGAACTGCCGCAGCAAGCCCTGGGTAAGATTCAGGTGGGGCAGGCGCCCAATCAGGACGTTCTCCAAGACAGTCAGGCGGCCAATGAGCTGAAAAGTCTGGTAGATCATGCCCGTGCGCTTGCGCACCTGCTGCAGCCCCTCTCCTCCGCCTTCGTGGAGGGGGAAAGAGCCAACCCAGACTTTTCCAACGCTGGGCCTAACCATTCCCTTCAGGAGCTTAAGGAGGGTGGACTTCCCAGCGCCAGAGGGGCCAATCAGGGCCACAACCTGGGCTCCATCGCCAAACAAGTCGAGGCAAACCCCTCTTAGGGCAACTTTGTTTTTAAAGGTGACCCAGAGGTTTTCTACCCGGATGCGCATTGCTCTCCCTCGGCGCGTGAAAGCCCGGTATCAAACTTAGCAGCTTGACTTTAAGTCACAACTAAAACCAGGTTAAGCCCAGATTAAGATCCCCCTAGCGGCAACAAAAGCCGGGCTGGGCAGGAGGAGGTACCCTGGGGAGAGCTGGCTTTGCTATCTTGCTTTTTATGCTCTCTTTGGATTCCTGCCCTCTATGGTTGCTGCCTCGGACTCCATTCCTTCAGCGGATCCGCCCCGCGCTCTTCTGCCGGAGGGGATCGCTCATCTGGACAGCCTCCGCTACAACGAACAGGGTTTGATCCCGGCCATTGTGCAGGACTACCTGGACGGGACGGTGCTGATGATGGCCTGGATGAACCGGGAATCGCTGCAGAAAACGCTGGAGACAGGCCGCACCTGGTTCTGGAGCCGCTCCCGCCAGTCGCTCTGGCCCAAGGGGGAAACTTCTGGCCATGTGCAGTGGGTCAAACAAATCCGCTACGACTGCGACAGCGACGCGCTGGTCATTTTGGCGGAGCAGGTGGGAGATGCGGCCTGCCACACAGGAGCGCGGAGCTGCTTCTTCCGCACCCTCCCAGAGAAGGAAGGGGATCCCATCCCGGCCGCCGATACCCTGTCGCAGGTGTTTGCCGTGATCAAGGCCCGCCAGGCGGATCCCCGTCCCGATTCCTACACCAGCAGCCTGCTGGCCAAGGGAGACAACGCCATCCTGAAAAAACTCGGCGAGGAGACGGCTGAAGTGGTGATGGCGGCAAAAGAGGGGGACAAGACCGCCCTGGCCCGCGAGGTGGCGGATCTCTGGTACCACTGCCTCGTGGCTCTTGCTCACTATCAGGTGGATATTCGGGATGTCTATCGCCAACTCCAAGCCCGTCGTTCCCCTCGGTGAAGGGGCTCTGTCCGAGAAGGGGGAGCCGCTTTTGGCGGAGATGGATCACCCCCCATCTTTAGATCAACCGACAGCCAAGGTTCACTTGGATGTGCAGGCTGGGCGACGGGGCCAAGTGGATCTGGAGACCGATTGGGAGACTTTGGCCCGTTACCTGCGCGGCCATGGCCAGTGGATCCAGCGCTGCTTCCGGCCATTGCAGGTGGAGCCCCTCTCTGCCGACACCTACAAGCTGCAGTTTTTCCGCATGGGTGGGCTGGGGTTTGAGCTGGAGCCCTGCTTTGGGGTGAAGATCTGGCCGGAGGAAGATTACCTGTTTCGGCTGACTTCGACTGAGCTGCCGGGGGAGGCCGCCCTGCCCTATCGGGTAGATTGCCAGGCCAGTTTCCGGCTGGAGGAGCTACCGGGATCCCCTGCCACTACCCGCGTCCACTGGGATCTTCATCTCGATATCCGGCTGCATTTGCCCAAGTTTTTGCAAGTTCTGCCGCGCAAGTTGGTTCAGAGAGTGGGCAGCCAGGTGGTGCAGCAGGTTACCCGCGGCCTCAGCGATCGCTTTACCCACAATGTCTGCAGCGATTTCTATGGCTCCATTGGCCGTCCCCATCACTCCTATCGCTTGGTTGTGGTGGAAGACAAGGCGTGATACCCTATGGGTCAACGTGAGTGAGTTGTCGGTCAGCTTGCTCCGGCAACCGGTGATGGGGTTCACCGTAACCGCCTCAGGCAGGTTCTAAGAATTCTCTAAATCCAAGGCTGAGGCTGATGACTCCTACTCTTCTGGGCAGATCCAGGGGGTGGGAGTCTTTGATCTTGGGTTACCACCCCACAGCCCCCAAGGCTCTACTTCCCTCTGGGCTGCCCTTCACCATCCGGACGGCAAAGAGAGAGGTTTTGTTGATGCTGGGCAGTTGGCTGTGGATCTTAGGGATGGGCTTTTTTGTCGGCCAGATTGGGGGCCGGCTGGGGATGCCGCCACTAGTGGGGATGATTCTGGTCGGGATCCTGTTGCAAGAGGTCTTGTCCCCAGAGCTGTTGGCGGCAGCCGGGGATCTGCGCCTAGTGGCCGTCACGATCATCCTCATGAGGGCGGGCCTGGGGCTGGATTGGGAAAAGCTGGCCCAGCAGGGATCCGTGGCCCTGCGGCTGGGGTTTTTGCCGGCAGCCTGTGAGGCGGTGGCAGTGGCGCTCTTGAGCCGCTGGATCCTGGGGCTGGACTGGGGGACGGGGCTGCTTTTGGGCTGCGTGCTCGGGGCGGAGTCGCCGGCGGTGATTGTGCCAGGGATGCTGCGCCTCAAGAGCCTGGGCTGGGGGGTGACCAAAGGGATCCCGGACGCCATTTTGACCGGCAGCGCCCTTTCCGATGTGCTGCTGTTGCTGGGCTTTAGCCTGTTGCTGAGCTTTTTGGGGCAGGGATCTGCCCAGAGCCTTCGCCTGCAGTGGCTGCCGTTCCAGGTGGGGATGGAGATCCTGCTGGGGGTGGCGGTGGGCTACCTGGGGGCGCGGGTTTTGGTGGCCCTCTTGGTACAGCAGAACTGGACTCGCAACAGCACGCAAGAGGTGCTGCTGGCGGCCTGCCTGGCGCTGGGCTTGGTGCTGGCGTCGCAGGTGTGGCCCTATTTTTCCGGCTACCTGGCGGTGATGGCCCTAGGGTTTTTCCTCGTCCAACTGGATGGGCCGCTGGCGCGGCGGCTGCGGCTTGGGTTCGACGCCCTCTGGACGGTGGCGGAGATCGTGCTGTTTGTCCTGCTGGGGGCCTCTTTGGATCTGCAGGTACTGGGATCCCTGCTCTTGCCCGGTTTGCTGCTTTTGACCCTGAGCCTGCTGTTGGGCCGAGGCCTGGGCTGGTGGCTTTCCACCCTGGGGAGCAACTGGAACTGGCGGGAGCGGCTCTTTTTGCTGCCGGGCAACATGGCCAAAGCCACGGTGCAGGCGGCCATCGGCGGCATCCCCTTAGCCCAGGGGATCCCCGGCGGGGAGACAATCCTCGCCCTAGCGGCCCTGTCGATTTTGACCACAGCTCCCCTGGGAGCTTGGCTAACCCAGGTTTTTGCCCCTCGCCTATTGGAAAAGGGAGAGGTGGATCCCACCAAGGTGGGCAGCCAGGGTAAGGTGAGCTTCTTGGCCGCTGTGGATACCTCTCCCTTGGCTGAGGCGGTGCTGCGCAAGGCAGCGGATCTGGCGCGGCGGGTGGATGGGGAAGTGATTGTGCTCCATGTTACCGATGAGCCCCAGGGGAAGGGGGTGGAAGCGTTGCGGCAGCTTGCCCAGCGTCTTTTGGCGGATATTCGCCACGAATTTTGCCTGGCTTCTGGCCCCCTGGCGGAGACCATCGTGGATGTGGCCCAGGAGCGGCAGGTTACCGACATAGTCATGGGCAAGCGGGGCCACCGCGGTTGGGAGCAAGTGTTGGTGGGATCCACTTCCCAAGCAGTGTTGGAGACCAGCTCCATTCCGGTGATTTTGGTAGAAGAAGAGGAGTTCGGAAAAACAAGAAATGCCATCGTAGGAGCGAACCAAGGTTGAGGGCTCGTCCTTTTGGAATTGTTTTGTCAGCCTAGCCGAGGAGATGTGATGAGTCTGCAATCGGTGTGGACTTACCTAAGTCAGGAGTTAGCCTCTCCGCTTTTGAGAGTTCCTTTGGCGGTGGCTTTGGGGGCCATTGGTGGATCCCTGAGCCGCTACTATCTCTCTGTCTGGTTTGCGGAGCGATTTGGCCCCAGTTTTCCCTACGGAACTTTGATCATCAACCTGTCGGGCTGTTTTGTTATGGGCTGGTTTGCCACCCTGGCCATGAAGCGACCCGAGATCTCACCGGAATTTCGCCTGCTGTTTGGAGTTGGCTTTTTGGGTTCCTACACCACCTTTTCCACCTATGAGTTGGATACCTTTAACCTCTGGCAGCAGCATCGCTTTGTAACTGGTTTTGTCTATTGGTTTGGCTCCTGTTTATTAGGAGCTCTGGCGATGGAACTTGGGATCCTGTTGGCGAGACTGTGGCGATAGCAACAAGGATTTAAAAAATTTAAGCGGAAAAGAGAGCTCCAAGCATGCTAGACAATGAACCCGAAGTCTACAAGTTAGATATCTACATTGGCGAGTCGGATCACTGGCAAAATAAGCCTCTCTACCTGGCTCTGCTGGAGCTGGCCCGTCGGCGGGGCATGGCGGGAGGTACGGTGGTGAGAGCCATTGCCGGTTTTGGCCGCAACAGCCACATTCGCAGCAGCAACCTTCTCGAACTTTCCACAGATCTGCCTATTTTGGTAACGTTTATCGACACGCCGGAGAAAATTAAAGCCTTTCTGCCGGATGTTAAAAATCTGGTGCGCGACGGTCTAGTTACTTGCCACAGCGTCCAAGTATTCCATCACGCTCCTCAGCACCAACCCTAGTCCCAATCCCCAATTGGATTTCCCATCCTCAGGAGCTGGTTATGCCCGATTCCCCTTGGCGCTTCATTGTTTTGCTGGGGATCGTCAGCCTCTGCGCCGACGCCACCTACGAGGGGGCCCGCAGCATCTCCGGAGCTTTTTT
>NZ_JANSJC010000033.1:0-20463 GCF_047462375.1 Synechococcus sp. H55.8
TTTTTAAGTATGCAATTCCACTACACGGGGCAAATGGTCTCGCAAGCCTTGTCACCTCAGGAGCGCGGCCTCTTCCAACCTTACTTGAAGGTCATGGACGACCACCTGTACATGCCCCTACAAAGAATGTATGAGAATGCCGCCGCCCATGCAGGCGATACCTTTTCCGCCCCCCTGGCTGCCGTGCAAGAGCTCTTGCCCCTGATTACCGGTGTGGCAGAGTCTATCTGTGCTGAGGTGGCGCAGCGTTTTCCGAACTATCACTGTGAAAGCGGCCTCTTGGCGGATCTGGAAGTGCGGATCTCCAGCATCCGCGATGTGGAGATGTTCCAGGTGTACCTGGGCCTCTGTGCCTTAGAAGGCAGTGTGATGGCTGTGCAGCAGGAGCTGTTTCCCCTTTGTGTGATGCTGTACCCCCCTTTGAAGGTGGAGTGGAAACTGGTGCGGCAGATGCTGGAGCTTTTGGGCGAGGCGCTGCGCTTTCAGCTCACCCCGGCCAGCTACACTGTCCTGCTGCCTTATCTGCGAGCCGTGCAGGGCATGTTCTCGCTGGAGGTTTTCCCCGAAAGCGACCTGCTCTGGAGCCATCATCCCGATGTGCTGCGCTATATGGGAACGGCGCAGAACCTGTTGCAAGAACTGATGGGTCAAAAAGTCACTTAAAAATCCTCACGCTTGTCCACTTCTGTCTTTGCAGCAGGACAGGCTGTTAGGCTAGCGCTATTCCAATCCGCTGGGATCTACGGATTGTCCAGGAAAGGGTTGGGATCCACCAGCTCGGCCACAAATTGGTGCAGGATGGGCAGGTAGCGCTCCCCGGCCACCTGGAGCAAGTTGTTGTGATCGGCTCCCTCGATGGGCACCAAACGCTTGGGATCCCGTGCTGCTTGGTAAAGGGCTTCGGCATGCCAGAAGGGGATCAAGCGATCCTGAGTGCCGTGCAAAATCAGCAGCGGACAATTGATCTGGGCAATGCGGCTGAGGTTGTCGAAGCGATCAAAAGGCAGCAGGGGGATGCGGGTCAAGACGCGAAAAGCGGTTACAAAGGTGGATTCCAGGATCAAGCCACCCACCGGCTTTTGGGCTGCCAAGTAAACTGAGGGCCCACCTCCCACCGAGCGTCCGTAAAGCAAAATCCGCTCCGGCGGGATCCCCTGATCTCGTAGGTAAGCGTAGGCCGCTTCAATGTCTTTGTAGGCGCCGGCCTCGGAAGGGATCCCTTCGCTGGTGCCGTAGCCGCGGTAGTCGTAGGCCAAGACGGCAAACCCCCCCTGCTGCAGCTTCCTCAGGCGCGGCAGGATATCCCCCAAGTCCTCGGCGTTGCCGTGGCTGTAGAGGAGAGCATAGGTGGCTGCGGGATTGGGCAGGTAGACTGCCGAAATCTGCAGGCCATCGGCGGTGGTGAGCTTGAGAATGGCGTCCCCATCCTGGTAGCTGGCGGGGCGGGGCAAAAAGATCAGCCGCTCTGATTGAAATCGGCCCAGCCAGAGCAGGTAGCCGTATACCCCTAGGCCGATGAGCAGCAAGGATGGCCCCAGCCGCAGTCCCAGAAAGGATGCAAAAATCAAAGGCTTGCCCATTGCTCCTTCCCCTCACCCCCAACCCCTCTCCCAGAGGGAGAGGGGGGCGGCGACGTCGAGCACTTCAGGATTCGGCTGGCAGGGCAGAACATTTCCAGAGGCAAACCCCAATCCAGTTAACCAAAGTATGGGCGACGATGGTTACCAACAGGTTTCCCGATAGCCACACGCCCAGCCCCAGGAGGATGCCCACGGCGCTGGCCCAGACGGCATAGGGCCAACCCTGCCACTCTAGCCAGTGCAAAACCCCAAACAAGAGGCCGCTCAGGAGGATCCCGCCTGTCCACCCCAAGGGGCTGGCCACTAGGGATCCCATCAGCACGCCGCGAAACAGCCATTCCTCGCTCCAGCCCGGCAGCACCCCCACCCAGAAGATATCCCGCCATTGCAAGGGATCCGCCACCAGGTGCAAGTAGGCGGAAGCCGCCCGGCGATAGGCCGGCCAAAGCCAGTAAGCCCCGCCGCTAAGCAACGCCACCCCCAGCCCCAGCGCCGCTCCCCAGGCGACGGCCAGCGGATCCCAGCAAAAGGGCACGCGGAGGGATCCCAGCCAGATCCAGAGGCCGGCGATGAGGGCCAGGATCAGGCTGGTGAGGCCCATCCCGATCAAGATCTGTTGGCGGGTACAGGGTTGCATCTTGGCACTCATGGGAGGAGCCTATTTCCAGCGTAGGGCGAATTCCGATAAGAACGGCTGCCCGAATCCACACTGGCAGCGGGGAAGACTCTCAGTTGATGCTCTCCCCAGCTCTAGAGAGCGTGGTTTGCGCCGCCATTGCCTCGGTCAAGGGGGTAGGAGCTTGGGATCCCCCCTCTCCTTTAAGGCAAGTGCTGCCTCAGCAACTGGGCGTGCTGGGCCGATCGCTCCACCCAAACGGCCACTTGGTCAGGGCTGAGGGCCGGCCCGTCGGCATAGCAAGCCAGCCAAGCCCGGTGCAAAGCTTCGGGATCCTCTGGGATCGCCTCGAGATCCCAGCCGGGCATGCCCAATTCCCCGAGTAGCGTTTTTACCTTGGGATCGTAGCTGAGGCCAAAGCAGGCGCAACCCTCAGCCGCCGCCATCACCAAGCCGTGGTAGCGCATAACGATTGCCAATTTCACCCCCCGAAAGACCCCCTTTAAAAGACAGGGATCCCGAATCTCCAAAACCCGGCTGTGGCCGGGCAGGCGCTGTTGCAGCTGTTGCGCTAAGCAGTAGTCTGGCCCCAGGTCGGGGGATCTGGGAGGAGCCAGTTGGAAGGGCAGCAAAAGGAGATAGGCCCCCGTCGAGACCTGGAGGCGCCTCAAGCCTTCCGCCAAAGTCTCAAGTCGCGCTGGAGTGAGCTGGGGATGCTGCCGCAAGACCACGGCAATGCGGGGCTGAGGCCATCTTTCCCACTCCGGCAGGGTTTCGGCGGGCAGGCCCCAAACCGGATCCGGGGCCACCTGGTGGGGGATCCCCCAGTCTCGCAGCCATTGGGAGGCAACGGCGTCGCGCACACTGATGGCCGTACAACCTGCTAGAGACCGGCGGGCCAGCTCGCGGATCCAGCCCCGCTGCAAGGGGCCGATCCCCTGGGCCCAAGCCAAGGTTTTCAGCCCCCGCCGCTGGGCCCAGAGCATCAACCCCAGATAGTAGAGCGGGCTGCGCCAACTGGTGCGATCCTGCAGCAGGCTGCCCCCACCCCAGATAAAAGCTTGAGACTGCCTCAGATAGCGCCGCAAAGCCCATCCATCGAAGCGCGGGCAGGCCATCACTCCATAGGTGGCAGCCGTTTCCGCAGGGCAGGGAGAAAGCACCACCGGCTGTACGGGGTTGGGCAACTGCCGGAGCTGCTGCAGCAGAGCCAGCAACAGGGCCTCGTCGCCGGCATTACCGTAGCCGTGGTAGCCACATATCAAAACCTGGGGCTGCTTCATCGAGCCCACTTGGCTGAAAGAAGCTGGCCTGGGATCGCTAGATGGCAAGTTTAACAAGACTAGTTTGATAAGGTTCTCCTGAGCCATTGGGTTAAATCGGCCAGGGTTTGAAAGTCGAGCAATGCCTCCGCCAGCGCTTCCAGTTGCTCAGTGGGCAGGTGACAAAGGGTCTCAGATAGGTGTTCGGGCAAGGGCCCCAGTTTGCGCCGCAGTTGATTTAAAGTCAGCCGAGCTGCCTCCTGCTGCAGACCCTGTTGCAGACCCTGCTGTAGACCCTGTTGTAGGCCTTGTTTCAGGCCTTCCTCTCGCCCTTCCTGGAGGGCTTCTGCCCGCCACATCTGGTAGATCACCGATTCCCGCACAGACAAACCTCCCAGCACCCTGCTAATTTCCTCTGGTGTCCATGGGATAGGGATCCCCGTTGGAAAGAAGTTTGGTACACCCGTTCCGACTGGGTTTTTCTCAGGTAGACGACAACCTGCCGCACCTCCTGGGCAGGATAGCGGCGATACAGGCGCAGGCAGTAGTCTGCCATGCGAAAGGGGATCTCGGGATCCGGATCGGTCTGGAATTCGAGGTGCAGGATCAAGTTTTGGGCCCTCAAGAGGATGAGGGAATCGGCTCTGATGGGCTCGCTGGAGAGCTCTGTTGGCTGGATTTGGGCCAAGGGAACCGGGGATCCCAGTAGCCAGCGGGCAAAGGAGTCGGGAAACCACTCTACCAGGTACTTGCAGACGTTGTCGTAGGCCATGGGATCCCTTGGCTGGCCGGGATCAGCCGTAGTAGCCTTGGTTGATGCGGTTTTCCAGTTGGTTGGCCCCCTCTTGGTACTCCCCAAACACGAAGTTCTCCGCGTTCGCCTTGATCAAGGCCTTCTGCTGCTCCGTCAATTCTGGGATCTGCAACATGTCCTCCAGGCTGTTGTAGGGAGCATTTTTCACCAGAATACGGGCCAGGGTGGGATAGAAGCCAGGCAACTGGCGGTAGTTGCGCAGGATGGTGTTGTTCACGTCGATGGGAGTGTCGAGGTGTTTCACCGGCGGAAGCTCTGCCGCCACGGCCGGGATCCCCAAGGGGGCCAAGCACAGACAGAGCATCAACAGGATAGACACCAAAGCAGACAACAGCCGACGCATAGCACCACCTTTGCAGACAAGGTTGAAAGCAGTCATGACAACGCTCAGGGGATAGGTCGCTAACATTCTCCGACCATTTAGTGTCTCATCCCCGCTACCCCGAATCGAGACCCAGATTCAGATTTGGATCCCGTCAGAAATAATTTTTAACAACTATGATCGGGGAATAGCCTTTTGGCGGCTGACCAACTGCTCATCGCTTTTGTTTTGCCCCATGTCCGACTCCACCATCCTCCATCCCCTCAGCCCCTCTCTCTCTGCCGCCGATCCAGAGCTAGAGCTGCTAGAGCAGAGAGAACTCTTCGTCTGGCGGCACATCGGGCCAGACGCCCAGCAAATCCGTCAGATGTTGCAGGCCTTGGGGCTGAGCTCTCTACGGGAATTAGTGGATAAGGCGGTGCCGGCGGCGATTCGCAGCAGCCGACCCCTGCACCTGGGATCCCCCAGCAGTGAGCAGCAAGTATTGGCAGAACTGAGGGCAATGGCGGCCCAGAACCAGGTGTGGCGCTCCTTTTTGGGCATGGGCTATTCCAACTGCCTGACGCCGCCGGTGATCCAGCGCAACATTCTGGAGAACCCCGGCTGGTACACCCAGTACACCCCCTACCAGGCGGAGATCGCCCAGGGGCGGCTAGAGGCCCTGCTCAATTTCCAGACGATGGTGATCGATCTAACAGGCATGGAGATCGCCAATGCCTCCCTGCTGGACGAAGCCACTGCTGCCGCTGAGGCTATGAGCCTGGCCTACGCCCTGGCAGGCAAGGGATCCCAGGTCTTCTGGGTGGATCGCGGCTGCCATCCCCAGACCATTGCCGTCGTGCAGACGCGGGCAGAGCCCTTGGGGATCCAGGTGCGTGTGGCAGATCCTTCCCAGTTTGAGCTTGGGAACGGCTTTGGCGTGCTCTTGCAGTATCCCAACACCTATGGAGAGATCCGGGATTACCGCAAGCTGGTGGAGCAGGCCCACCAAAGAGGGATGGTGGTGGCCGTAGCTGCTGACTTGCTCAGCCTGACTCTCTTGCAACCGCCAGGGGAGTGGGGGGCAGACATTGTGGTGGGATCCACCCAGCGCTTTGGGGTGCCCCTGGGCTACGGCGGCCCCCACGCTGCCTACTTTGCCACCCGCGAGGCCCACAAACGGCTGCTGCCGGGGCGGCTGGTGGGGATCTCCCAAGATGCCCAGGGCAGGCCGGCCCTGCGCCTAGCCCTACAAACGCGGGAGCAGCACATCCGCCGCGACAAGGCCACCAGCAACATCTGCACCGCCCAGGTGCTCTTAGCGGTGGTGGCCTCCATGTATGCCGTCTATCACGGCCCGCGCGGCCTGCGGCAAATTGCCGAACGCATCCATCGCCAGGCCCATCACCTGGCCGCCGGGATCCGGGATCTGGGCTACAGGGTGGGGCCAGAGTATTTCTTCGATACCTTTTGGGTGAAGGCAGAGTCCCCCGAACAGGTCGGCCAGATCCAAGAGCGGGCCGCCCAGCGGCGCATCAACCTGCGGCGGATCGACGAGACTACCCTGGGGATCAGCGTGGACGAGGCCACAACCTCTCAAGATCTGCGCGATCTCTGGGAAATCTTCGCTGGCTCCAAGGAGCCAGCCTGGGATCCCGAAGGCCTGAGTTCGGATCCCCACCAAAGCCTGCCGCCTCAGCTCTTGCGCACCACCCCCTACCTCACCCATCCGGTGTTTAACCGCTACCACTCGGAAACGGAGCTGCTGCGCTATATCCACCGCCTGCAGAGCCGGGATCTCTCCCTTGTCCACTCCATGATCCCCTTGGGCTCCTGCACCATGAAGCTAAACGCCACAGCCGAGATGCTGCCCATAACCTGGCCGGAGTTTGCCCAGCTCCATCCTTTTGCGCCTCTGGAACAAGCTCGCGGCTATCAAACCCTCTTTGCCCAGTTGGAGCGAATGCTGGCAGAGATCACGGGCTTTGCCGGCGTCTCCCTCCAGCCCAACGCCGGATCCCAGGGGGAATATGCCGGCTTGCTGGCCATTCGTCGCTACCACCAGGCCCGCGGGGAAAGCCAGCGCCAGGTGTGCCTGATCCCCACCTCCGCCCATGGCACCAACCCCGCCAGCGCTGTCATGGCCGGGATGCAGGTGGTGAGCGTGGCCTGCGACAGGGCCGGCAACATCGACCTCGAAGACCTGCGGGCCAAGGTGGAGCAGCACCGGGAACGGCTGGCCGCCCTGATGATTACTTACCCCTCCACCCATGGGGTGTTTGAGGAAGGGATCCGCGAGATTTGCCAGATAATCCACGAGGCCGGGGGGCAGGTGTACATGGATGGGGCCAACCTCAACGCCCAGGTGGGCCTCTGCCGTCCTGCAGAGCTGGGAGCCGATGTCTGCCATCTCAACCTGCACAAGACCTTCTGCATCCCCCACGGCGGGGGCGGGCCGGGGGTGGGGCCTATTGCCGTTGCCCGTCATCTCCTGCCGCATTTGCCCGGCCACCCGTTTTTGCCTGGTTGCAACGGCCCGGTCAGCGCCGCCCCCTGGGGCAGCGCCAGCATCCTGCCCATCTCCTGGGCCTACATCCGCCTCATGGGATCCGCCGGCCTCACCCTGGCCACCCAAGTGGCCCTCCTCAACGCCAATTACATCGCCAAGCGGCTGGATCCCTACTACCCGGTGCTCTACAAAGGGCCAGGGGGATGGGTGGCCCACGAGTGCATCCTGGACCTGCGCCCCCTCAAGAAAAGCGCCGGCATTGAGGTCGAGGATGTAGCCAAGCGGCTGATGGACTACGGCTTCCACGCCCCCACCATCTCCTGGCCGGTGCCGGGGACAATGATGGTGGAGCCCACCGAGAGCGAATCCCTAGAAGAGCTGGATCGCTTCTGCGAGGCAATGATTGCCATTCGCCAGGAGATTGCTGCCATTGAGCGGGGCGAGATGGATCCCGTGCGCAACCCCCTTAAACTTGCCCCCCACACCGCCGAGGTAGTGGTCACCGATCACTGGGATCGCCCCTACCCTCGCTCCCTGGCCGCCTACCCCCTCCCGTGGGTCAAAGAGCGCAAGTTCTGGCCCAGCGTCAGCCGCATCGACAACGCCTACGGGGATCGCCACCTGGTGTGCAGTTGTCAGCCCTGGCTGGAAACCCGATCCTTTAGCAGTGACGTCGAAGGATATCTGCTTTGACACGCCCGATCTCTTTTCCTGCCGCCGAAGTGGATCCCAGGGCTTGGAGCCTTGAGGAAAAAGTTGGGCAACTGTTCCTGGTTTATTTTGAGGGAGCCGAGTTTTCCCCTGCCCTCGAGGAGATGATCCGGAACTGCCACGTGGGCGGTCTGATCTTCTATTCGATTGCCGGAAACATTCAAACGTTGCCCCAGGTAGCCCAACTCATTGCCGCAGCTCAAGCACAAGCCCGTATCCCCTTGTGGATAGGCATTGATCAAGAGGGGGGGCCGGTGGTGCGCCTCACCGAGGGGGTAACCGTGTTTCCCAGCGCCATGGCGGTGGCAGCGGCGGGATCCCTGGCGAAGGCGGAAGCGATGGCCCGTGCGGTGGGAACGGAGCTGAAAAGTTTGGGGTTTAACCTCAACTTCGCCCCCGTTGTGGATGTGAACAGCAACCCCCACAACCCCATTATCGGCATCCGCGCCTTTGGGTCGGATCCGAAACAGGTAGCGGACTATGGCCTGGCCCTGTGGCGTGGCTACCGGCAAGCCGGGATCCTCTGCACGCCCAAACATTTTCCCGGCCATGGGGACACCGACCTCGATTCCCACCTGGGGTTGCCGCGGGTGGATCGCCCTCTGGAGGCGCTACAGGCCACGGAGCTGCGCCCGTTCCAGGCTTTGATCCGGGCAGGCACAGAGGCGATGATGACGGCGCATGTGGTGATGCCGGCCCTGGGATCCGCTAGCGCTACGCGACGCTTCCGCGAACGCGACAGCAGGACGCAGTCTTTGCGGCCGGCAACGCTGGCCCCTGAGGTGGTGTCGGGTTGGTTGCGGCAGAAGCTGGGGTTCAAGGGGCTTGTTCTGACGGATTCCCTGACCATGGGGGCCGTTGCCCGCAGCTATGGCATTCCCGAAGCGGCAGAACTGGCCTTCCGGGCAGGGGCCGATGTGCTCCTATTTGGGGCTGATCCCGGCTTTAGCCCGGCCATCCAAAAAGAAGCCTACGCCCATCTGCTGCAACAGTTTCGCGCTGGGCATTTGTCAGTTGAACAATTGGATCGGTCGGTGGAGCGGATTTTGAACTTGAAGCGGCGCTACGGACTGGGATCCCCCTGCCCCCCTTTCCCCTCTGCCGACCTGGAAGAGCACCAAGCGCTGGCCCGCCAAATCGCTCAAGACAGCATCACGCTCCTGCGGGGATCCCTGCCCCCTTTGGCCCCCGACCCGCTGCTCATCACTCCTGTGCCTCTTCTGGGGGATCTTCTCCAAAACGCCCGGCCTGCTGCTCAAATTCTCAAGATCAGCCCAGAGCCTACCCCTGAGGATTGGCAAACAACCCTGCAAAGGGCGCCAAGAGCTGACCAAGTGCTGGTGGGCTCCCTTGATCTATTTCGTTACCCACTTCAGAGGGAGTTGCTGGGATCCCTTCCTCCCGAAAAGGTGATCGGGTTGGCTTTGGGATCCCCCTACGATGCCTTTGCCCTGCCCCAGATCCCGGTTTATTTGGCCTGCTATGGCTCTACCCCTGTCTCGCTGCAGGCGCTGCTCCAGGTGTTGCTGGGGCGGATCCCGGCCCGGGGTCGCTTGCCGGTGGAATCCCTTAGCAGCGGTCGAGGCTGCTGATGTTGCGCCGCGCCAGGGTGGGCACTGTTCGCTTCACCAAGCCCGTCAGGACATTGCCGGGGCCGATTTCCCACACCTCTTGGATGCCGTCGGCAGCCATCTGCAGCACTGTCTCTCGCCAGCGGACAGGGGCGGTCATCTGGGACAGCAGCGCCTGCTTGAGAACCGCGGGATCCCGGCTGGGGGTGGCGGTGCAGTTGCTGTAGACCGGCACTCGCGGAGCCTGAAAGTCAACCGCGCGCAAGGTGTGGGCAAAGGTTGCCGCCGCCGCCTGCATCAAGGGCGAGTGAAAGGCGCCGCTGACTTTGAGAGGAACGGTGCGCTTGGCCTGCAACTGCTCACAAACAGCCTGCACCCCCTCGACCGAGCCGCTGATCACCACCTGATCCGGGCTGTTGTCGTTGGCCAGGGTAACTTCAGGGATCATCTGGCACAGGTGCTCCAGCTTGTCGCGATCAAACCCCATCACCGCCGCCATGCTGCCCGGCGGATCCCCTGCGGCTTCCATCAATCGGCCCCGCAGCGCCACCAGCCGCAGGCCAGTCTCAAAATCAAATACCCCGGCGGCGTAGAGGGCGCTATATTCTCCCAAGCTGTGGCCGGCTGTGCAGGCGGGAGCCTGCCCCTGGGCATAGAGATAGTCCGTCAGCAGGGCCGACACCGTAAACAAAGCCGGCTGCGTGTAGACAGTTTGATGGATCTGCGCTTCCGACAGCGCCAAGGGATCCCATCCCAGCATCTCGCGGGCCCAAGCCAACTTCTGGGCCGCCCCTGGCCAATCTTGTAAGTCTTTTCCCATCCCCACCGCTTGGGATCCCTGGCCGGGATAGATCCAGGCAACGGTCATCAATTCATTTCCCCCAACGAAAGACAATCGCTCCCCAGGTGAGGCCGGCGCCAAAGCCCG
The DNA here is from genome assembly GCF_047462375.1 of Synechococcus sp. H55.8. Lineage (NCBI taxonomy): Bacteria > Bacillati > Cyanobacteriota > Cyanophyceae > Synechococcales > Synechococcaceae > Synechococcus > Synechococcus sp. H55.8. The sequence continues at coordinate 10,293 of NZ_JANSJC010000033.1, forward strand.
CCATCACCCCCAGATCGCCAGCGCCAAAGCGCCCCTGCGCGATCCAGGTGGCCAAGGCAATCGGCACCGAAGCGCCGGAGGTGTTGCCGTACTGTTCCAGGACGCTGGCCACCCGTTGTGGATCCAACTGCAAGCGCTTGGCCACGGCATCGAGAATGCGCTGGTTGGCCTGGTGGATAAAGTACCCCTGAACCGCCTCCGCCGGGATCCCGGCCCGAAAGAGAACTTTCTCGATAATCTCCGGCACCACCTGGACGGCAAATTTGTACACCTCGCGGCCATTCATGGCAATGGGGCAGCAGCGGTATTGACCCACCTGCAGGGATCCCACCAGGGGCCTGGCCTCGGTGGCCATGGACAAGCTGAGCAGCTCGCTGCCGCTGCCATCGCTGCGCAGCTCAATGCCGAGGATGCCGCCAGCTCCCGCTTCCCCCGCTTCCAGCACCACCGCCCCCGCCCCATCCCCAAACAGGACACAGGTGGTGCGATCCGCCCAATCCACCGTGCGGGAGAGGACATCCGCCGCCACCACCAGCGCCCGCCGGTACAGACCGGTTTGCAAAAACTGCGCTGCTGTGGCCACGGCAAACACAAACCCTGTGCAGGCTGCCGTCAGATCAAAAGCCACCGCCCCCGTTGCCCCCAGCGCCGCCTGTACCTGTGGAGCCGAGCCGAAGCGATCGACGGCGGTGGAAGTGGCCAGCAGGATCAAATCCAATTCTCGGGGCGGGATCCCGGCTTGATCCAGAGCGGCCCTTGCCGCCTGAGCCGCCAAGTCCACCAAACTCAAGTGGGGAGGGAGAATACGGCGTTGACGGATACCAGTGCGGGGCCAGATCCACTCATCGGAAGTTTCCACAATCTGGCTGAGGTCTTCGTTGCTCAGGCAAGGCTCCGGCAGGGCAGCCCCCACCCCCACCAGCCGCACCGTTGGGAGGCCATTGCTGGGCATGGACGCTATCCTTCCACCCGATCCAAAGGTCGCAGAGGCAGCACCTCTGAGCTGCAGTCAGAGGCAGACTGAAAAGGCCGGGCGCGCCGCTCGGAACTGAGATGAGACTCGCGAGGATCGGCCATTTCCGCTTGCAGTCGCTGCAGGATTTTTTGCTCCGCCGCTTCTTTGGCCAAACGAATGGCATGGTAGACCATCGGCGCCTTGGAGCTGCCGTGGGTAATGACGCAGATGCCGTTCACTCCCAGCAGCAGAGCGCCGCCGTATTCCACATAGTCCATGCGCCGCTTCACCTGCTTAAGGTTGGGCCGCAGCAGCCAGCAGCCCAGCTTGCCGCGCCAACCGCGGGGCAGCTCCTCCCGCAGCACCTGGGTGATCACCTGGCCGACGCTTTCGGCAAACTTGAGCAGGGCATTGCCGACAAAGCCGTCGCACACCACCACGTCAAACTCCCCGGTCAGCACGTCCCGCCCCTCGGCATTGCCGGCAAAGTGGATCCCTGGCAACTGGCTCAAGCGCTGGTGAGTAGCCAGGGCCAAGTCGTTGCCTTTGTTGGGCTCCTCGCCGATGTTGAGCAGGCCCACCCGCGGCTTCTCGATCCCCAACACACACTGGCAGTAAAGGGATCCCATGCGGGCAAACTGTTCCAAAAAGCGGGGCCGGCAGTCTACGTTGGCGCCCACATCCAAAAGCAGCACCGGCTTGCCCTTCAAAGTGGGCAAAAGAGCGCCGATGGCGGGACGGTCGATTCCCCCCAGTCGGCCCAAATTGAGGTAAGCTGCAGCCATCGCTGCCCCGGTGTTGCCGGCGGCCACCACCGCATCCGCCTGGTTGGCCCGCACCTGTTGCATCGAGACGTTGATGGAGGCTTTGGGCTTCTTGCGCACCATCAAGGGCTCTTCTGCCATGCCCACCTTGTCCTCAGCGGGCACAAGGGTGATCCCGGCGGGCAAGGGCTGGGGCAGAAAGGGCTTCAGGGAATCCGGGCAACCCACCAGTGCGATCCCGACCCGAAGCTGTCGATGGGCCAGCAAGGCACCCTTGACGATCTCCTCGGGAGCATAGTCACCCCCCATCGCATCAACCGCAATTCGCACGAGCCGACCTCACATTGGAATGTCCTTGGCAACCGCAAGCAAGAACCGGAGCAAAGCGCAACAAGCTCTGCAGTTCCCCTGCCCAAAAGCTGGGAGCCTCAATGGCTGCAGGATGCTACCGAATTTTACCAGATTTGTTCTCTTCGTTAAGACTGCAGATCCTGCGCCGAAACAGAAGGGATCCGTTGGAGCCGGCTCTCCCCACCCTCTCAAGCCTGAGTGAGGGCAGCCAAAAGAGAGTGGACCTGTTGGACGTGGGCGTGGGCCGCGGAGTTTCTCGCCTGGTGTTGGCCCAGCTCCGCCTCCAACTGCGCCAACTCTCCTGCCAACTCCGCCCAGCGATCTCGCTCGGGGTAGAGGGTGGCCTGCAGGTGGTTGAGGCGGCCCCAGGTTTCGGCCATCGCCTGGGTGCGCGCCCGCAGGGATCTCTCCTCCTGCTCCAGTTGTTGCCACTGCTGCTGCAATTCCTGCTCTTGGCGGGCCAGTTGCTCCTGTTGAGAGGCCAGGGAGGATTCCAGTTGGTGAACGAGGGTTTGCAGACGGTTTTTTTCCTGAAGAAGATCCTGCTTCTGGCTGCCGATCTGCTCCAGGATCGGCCCGATATCCACTTGAACCGGGGCGGCAGCCTGATTCTGAAGCTGCCTGAGACGGGCTTCCTGGCGGGCCAGCTCTTCGTATTCCCGCTGCAGGTTTTTCTCCTGGGGCGCCAGGGCCTCTTCCAGGGCGCTGCAGGCAGACTGGGCGTAGTCAATATCCATTTCAATATCGAACCGCTCCTCGGGAGAGGCGGTGGCCAGCCGCTCTTGCAGCTCCCGCAGGGTCTGCCGGTTTTGCTCCAGCTCCGCCCGCTGCTGGCTAACCTGGGCTGCCCGCTGCTCATAATCGCGACGCAGTTGGCTCACCAAGGCCGCCAGCTCCTCCACCGAGATCGCCGACCCTGAGGCACCTGGCCCGCCATTGCTGCTGCCATCGACGATGAAGTCGTACTCCTGCACCAGACGATAGGCTTTTTGGAACAAGCTCTCTTGGGATTGCAACTGCTGGAGGATCCTCTGCAGGTGCTCTTGATAGGCTCGCAGGGATCCCTGCCGGGCTTGCCATTCCGCTTGACCTTGTTCTAGGGATTGTCGGGATCCCCACCAAGCCGTGCGGCGTTCTTGCCAAGCGCGGTGGTCCCGATCCAGCTCCTCTTGCCGGGCTTGGGCCTGCTGACGTTCTGCCTCCAATTGGACAATCTCTTGATTCAAGTGCTCCTGCTGCTGCTGAACCTGGCTTTTTAGGCTGTGCAGAAGCGCCAAGGGATCCCCGGCCGGATGCAGGCTCTCCTGAAGCTGCCGCATCAAAGCCTGGAGCTGGGCTGCTTCTGCTTCCCCCAAACGGCTGGAGCGGGCCTCTTGCAACTGAGCTTGCAACTCTTGCCGCTGCCGGTTCAGGGCTTCTCGCTGTTCCCCGATCAGGCGCTGTTGTTCGGCCAGGTAGGCTTGCTGGGTCGCCAGTTCCTCTTTGAGGCTGTCCAGGAGCTTGCGCTCTTCCTCCACGCCCTTGTACTGCTCGTACAGCCGCCGCACCTCCTCTTCTTGGGCTGCCAATTCCATCTCGCGGCGAGTCAGCTCATGCGCCTGAAAAGTGAGAGACTGTTTCCAAACTTCGATCTCCTCTTCCTGGCTGCGGGCTTTGTCCTGCAAACGGCTGAAATTTTGCAGGTAGGTTACCAGTTGACGGGCGGCTTCGTTGATGCGGGCAACCTGACGGTTGCCGGAGATTTCCGCCAGTACCAAGGCCCCATCCTTGAAGCGACCGGCCTCTTGGGCAATGCGGCCTTCCAGGGTAATGGATTCTTCGTTCACGGCCACCCAGGTGTTGTCCTGCTGCTGCTTGGCCAGCAATTGCAGAGATGACTTAGCAAACCCAATCGGCTTGGATAGCTCTGCTAGGTACAGCACGCCTGAACTCCTTCAAAACAGCATGGACAGCAATCTTCCCAACTCTGCTCAGCCGAGCCTTTGCCCACGATCGGCAAAAAAGAGGGACGGAACGACTGCCGGAGCAAAACTCCCCAGAGCGCAAGAGGCTGCGTCAAGCTTCTCGACTACGTTTACTGTTGATTTTGATTCCACATCGCTCTGGGCAGCGCTTCAGCTCTACACTCAACCATAGGGTAAAAGAAACACCTTTGCCAGAGGCGGTTTGGGGATATTCGGGGTAGCTATTCAAACCGACCGCAGAGCACTAGAGTAGTCTAGGGTGAGGTGTAGAGTTCTGTTCAGGGGTGGTATGGAGCTAGAAGGTGAGCCGCTGGCCGTTCGTCGGCGTTCTCCTGCCCCGCCGGTCGTCGTCGCCTCTCAGGTGTACCAGACAACAGCGCCGGAAGCCAAACCGCGCCACATTTTAGAGGAGATCATCTGGCACAAAGAGCAGGAGGTGGAGCGCCAGCGGGAGCAGCTCCCCTTGAAGCAATTGCAGCAGCAACTGGATCAAGCGCCGCCGGTGCGGGATTTTGTGGCGGCCCTCACCCAATCTCCTCATCCGGTTTCTCTGATTGCCGAGGTAAAAAAAGCCTCCCCCAGCCGTGGGGTTCTCCGCGATCCCTTTGATCCGGTGGCCATTGCCCAAAGCTACGAGGCGGCGGGAGCCAGTTGCCTGTCGGTGCTCACGGATGAGCGGTTTTTTCAGGGCAGCGGCGAGTATCTGCGCCAGATCCGCCAGGCAGTCGGGATCCCCATCCTGTGCAAGGAGTTCATCCTCTACCCTTACCAAATCCTCTGGGCGCGTACTCTGGGGGCGGATGCGGTGCTGTTGATTGCTGCCATTCTCTCGGATGCGGATTTGGGCTATTTTCTCAAGCTGATCCAGCAATTGGGCATGGCAGCTCTGTTGGAGGTGCACACTTGCCAAGAGTTACAGCGGGTTTTGGGCTTGCCGCAACTGCACCAGGCCAAAGGTCAGGTGTTGATCGGCATCAACAATCGGGATCTCAAAACCTTTGCGGTGGACTTGAACACGACGCGGGATCTCTTGGCCGCCCACCGGGATCGCCTGGGCGATCTGCCGGTGGTCAGCGAATCCGGCATTCACTCTCCTGCCGATCTGCAGCAGTTGCGGAGCTGGGGGGTGCGCGCCGTGCTGGTGGGGGAAGCGCTGGTAACGCAGCCGGATCCCGGCCAAGCCGTCCGCTCCCTGTTGTCACCCCAGTAAACCCAGGATTGTCAATGGATCCCAAGAATGGCCTAGATCGATGAAACGTATTCCTGTGCCAGCTCACGTCCACTACGAATTTCTGCTGCGGGTTCTGGAGCGGCAAACGTTTCCGACGGTGGAGGAACAGGATTTCGGCAATCGAGCCCGCACGCAAGAGCTGATCAACTCTTTGCGCAAAGCCCTGACCCAACAGTTGCAACTGGAGGAGGAGTGGCGACAGCGGGGCTATCAGGTGGATTACCGCTGGAACATAGAGGAGCCTCAGCCACCCTCTTGACCTTCCAGCCCACTGGAAGGTTTAGCATCAAGCAGGTGGCATTGGGTTGGGGAGGCTTCCCAGGATGCAAGTTGTTTTGACGGTGCCGAAGCTAGCCTGCTCCGCTTGTGTGGACACCATCACGCAGGCGGTGCGGCAGCGGGATCCCCAGGCCCAAGTGGAAGCGGATCCCAAGACCAAGCAGGTGCGGATTACGTCTGAGCGAGCCGACAGCGACTGGCGGCAGGTGCTTGCCCAAGTGGGCTATCCGCCGGCCTAGCGATTTTTTCCTGCCCGGCGGCGTCGGCAGGACAGAGTTCAGAGGTGGGGTTTTCCCCTTGTGGGGGGAAGAGAGCTTTTGCGTCGCTTTTTCTTTACTACCTAAATTTTTGCTCTGAGGACAGCCATGTCTGATTCTGGTTCCCATTCCGCTGCCCCCGGCCTGTCCGCTTCATCTGCTGGCGGCACTTGGCGCTTGGCCATCCAGGGTATGAGCTGTGCCTCCTGCGCTGCCGGCGTTGAACAGGCCCTGAGTCGCGTGCGGGGCGTTACAGCCCAAACGGTCAACTTTGCCAGCGAGCAGGCCATCGTCCGCGGGGATCCCCGGCTGGTGAATCCCCAAGCATTGATCCGGGTGGTGGAGCAGGCGGGGTATCGGGCGCGCTTGGTCGAAGACGATTGGCAACAGTCGGATCCGGACGACACAGAACGGATCGCCCAACGGGCGGCAGAACGGGAATTGAAGCTGAAGGTGGCGATAGGAGTGGGCCTCAGCACGGTGCTGCTGATCGGATCCCTGCCGATGATGCTGGGACGGGAGATCCCCGGCCTGCCCCCCTGGCTGCAGGATCCGTGGTTGCAGTTGCTGCTGACGGCGCCGGTGCAGTTTTGGGTGGGCCAGCATTTTTATCGTGGCGCCTGGGCGGCTTGGCAGCGGCGCTCGGCGGACATGAATACCTTGGTAGCTTTGGGAACGAGCGCTGCTTTTTTCTACTCCCTTTTGGCGACGACTTTCCCCGACTTCTTTCATCGCCAGGGCCTGCACCCGGATGTGTATTACGAAGTGGCGGCGGTGGTCGTCACCCTGGTGCTGGTGGGCAAGTGGATGGAGCAGCGGGCCAAAGGGCAAACCTCCGAAGCCATTCGCAAGCTGATGGGGTTGCAGCCGAAAACGGCAAGGGTCATCCGCGACGGGGTGGAGCAGGATATCCCGATTGCGGCGGTGCAGGTGGGGGATCGGATCCGGGTGCGCCCCGGTGAGAAGGTGCCGGTGGATGGGGTCATTCTAGAGGGATCCTCCAGCCTGGACGAGTCGATGGTAACTGGCGAGAGCCTGCCGGTGAGCAAGTCGGCAGGAGATGAGGTGATCGGGGCCACCCTCAACCAGACGGGCAGCTTTGTGATGGAAGCGCGGCGGGTGGGCAAAGATACGCTTCTGGCCCAGATCGTGCGCCTGGTGCAGGAGGCCCAGGGATCCAAGGCCCCCATTCAACAAGTGGCGGATCGGGTGACCTCCTGGTTTGTGCCGGCGGTGATCGGGGTAGCCATTCTAACTTTTGTCCTCTGGTGGGGGCTGGCGGGCAATCCGACGCTGGCCTTAGTGAACACCATTGGGGTGCTGATCATCGCCTGCCCTTGTGCGCTGGGGTTGGCCACCCCCACCTCGATCATGGTGGCGACGGGGCGGGGGGCGGAATTGGGGATCCTGGTAAAAAGCGCCGATAGCCTGGAATTGGCCCACCGCTTGCGCACGGTGGTCTTGGACAAAACCGGCACCCTCACCGAGGGCCGTCCCAGCGTCACCGATATCTGGACGCCAGGCTCTTCTCCCCTAGCCCTGTTGCGCCTGGCAGCAGCAGTGGAACAATACTCGGAACATCCGCTGGCCCAGGCGGTGGTGCAAAAAGCCAAAGCCGAAGGCATCTCAATCCCGTCGGCCCAGCACTTTCAGGCAAAAGTGGGCGAGGGGGCAGAAGCCTGGGTGGAGGGGCAGCAGGTGCGCATCGGTCGGCTGAGCTGGCTGGGGATCCCGTGGGATCCCTCTTGGTCGGAGCGGGTTCAGACCTGGGAAAGCCAGGGCAAAACGGTGATCGGCGTGGCGCAATCCCATCGTCTGGTGGGGCTGTTGGCCATTGCCGACCCGATCAAACCCACCTCCCCCGCCGCGGTGCGCCAGCTGCAGGAGATGGGCCTGGAGGTGATTCTGCTAACCGGGGATAACCCCACCACCGCCCAGGCCATTGCTCAGCAGGCAGGCATTCGCCGGGTGATCGCCCAAGTCCGTCCCGAGCAAAAGGCAGCCTACATTCGCCAGCTCAGACGGCCCCGACACCCGGTAGCGATGGTGGGAGATGGCATCAACGATGCGCCGGCACTGGCAGAAGCCGATGTGGGGATCGCCATCGGGACGGGCACCGATGTGGCCATAGCCGCCAGCGACATTACCCTGATAGCCGGCGATTTGCGGGGCGTGGTCACCGCCATTCAACTCAGCCGCGCCACCCTTGCCAACATCCGCCAAAATCTCTTCTTCGCCTTTATCTACAACACCCTCGGGATCCCGATTGCCGCCGGGGCGCTCTACCCCTTCACCGGCTGGTTGCTCAACCCCATGCTGGCGGGGGCGGCCATGGCCTTGAGCTCTGTTTCTGTAGTGGCTAACGCCCTGCGGCTGCGGCATTTTCGGCCCTCACCCCCAACCCCTCTCCCAGCCCTCACCCCCAGCTCCTCTCCCTGAGGCACCCAAGCGCTCCGCGCCGCTCACGCGACCACCCCCAGCCCCTCTCCCTGAGGGAGAGGGGAGCTAGGGATCAAGGTAGGGGGCCGGGGCTATCCCCCCAGGGGGGCTTGGTGAAGAGCAAGCGGCAAGCTAACCTAAGAGGCTCGGGCAGATTGGGGAAAGCGCGGTGCAAATCCGCCACTGTGACGCAACTGTGATGGGATCCCTCCCTCAGCCAGAACACCCACCTGCCCTTGTCCTGTACCCCTTGCGATTCACAAGGAACGGAGTTTTTTGTGTTGAATACCCTCCCTGTTTCCCCTCCCCTTGCGGTTGGGCAGTTTCCTTCTCCTCCATTGCCCCTCTTGCTCATCGGCCATGGATCCCGCGACCCGGAGGGGCAGCAAGCCTTTCTGGAGTTGGCCCAAGCGTACCAATCCCTCACCCCCCAGCGGCCGGTGATCCCTTGTTTTTTGGAGCTGGCGCAGCCGAGCATCGCCCAGGGGGTGGAACAATGCTTGGCCCAAGGGTGGCAGGAGATCGTGGCCCTGCCGCTGTTGTTGTTTGGGGCGCGCCACAACAAGTTCGACGTGACCGTGGAGCTGGATCGCCTGCAGGCCCTCCACCCGCAGTTGCGCATCCACTACGGGGGGCCGCTGGGGATCCGCATCGAGATCTTGCAACTGCTGCGAGATCGCTTGGCCGCTTTGCTGGCTGCCCAACCGCGGCAGATCCCAGGGGCGGAAACGGTGTTGCTGTTTGTCGGTCGCGGCTCCAGCGATCCCGAAGCCAACGCCGAAGCCTGTAAGCTGGCCCGGCTGCTCTGGGAAGGGTCGGGGTTGGCCGCCGTAGAGACCTGCTTTATCGGCATCACCCACCCCCGCCTGCCGGTGGGTTTGGAGCGGGCCTTGTCCTGGCAGCCGCGCCGGGTGATCGTGCTGCCCTATTTTCTCTTCACAGGGGTGCTGGTGAAAAAAATCGAGGCGGCGGTGCAAGAGCGGCGACGCCAATACCCCGAGATCGAGTGGCTGATGCTGCCGGAGTTGGGTCTTGTGGATACGGTGCTGCACAGCCTGCAGCAACTGGAGCAGGAAGCCCTCCAGGGCCAAACCCCAATCAACTGCCACCTCTGCAAGTTTCGCCTGGCGGTGAGCGCAGAGCTGGGAGTGGGGCATACTCATCACCACGACCATCAGGATCACCCTCACGCGCAGGGATCCCATCACCACCACCATCATCATGACCATCATTCCCATGGGCAGGGATCCCATCACCATCACCACAACCACGGCCATGCCCCCGCAGCGGCTGCGGATCCCTGGGCTCAATTAGAGGATTACCACCGACGGGCTTGGCAAGTGCCTTAACGTAAGGTGCGGAATTCCCCACCGTCTATACGGTGGGGATGGATAGCACCCTCTGACTGATTCTGGATATATTGCTTCACAATTTCTAGGGAGCAAATCATGCCAAAGCCTAGCCCTTCCCAATACACTTTAGTGACCGGTATTTTGTTACAAACACTACGTGCAAGTGAATTCTAAAAACTGCGTCAGCGTCGCTTCTTAGTCTGCCATTCTCGATGCTACACTTACTGTGGCTTCGACTAAGTCACAAAAGGTGACTGAAACTGTACTGGTAATCAGGCGGCAGACCTTTCGGCTGTACCCCAACAAAACCCAAGAGCGGGCTTTGTTGTCTGCCCGCCGTTTGCACTGCTACCTCTACAACGCTTGCGTTGCTCACCGACGCTATGAGTACCGACGCAACCGCCGGACGGTTACTTACCTTGAGCAGCAGAACCTTCTGCCGGAGTTCAAGCAGGCGTGGCCGGAGTTTGCTCAACTCAACTCCCATTCTCTGCAAGCTACAGTCAAGCGGGTAGATTTTGCCTATCAGCGCTTCTTTCAAGGGCTGAGTAAAAAGCCTAAGTTCAAGTCAATCAAGCG
>NZ_JANSJC010000034.1:0-20096 GCF_047462375.1 Synechococcus sp. H55.8
ACACTTTGCCGCTGCCCAAGCGCTCCGCGCCGCTCACGCGAACACCCCCGGCCCCTCTCCCTGAGGAACGACCCTCACCCCCGGCCCCTCTCCCTGAGGGATCCCCTCACCCCCAGCCCCTCTCCCTGAGGGAGAGGGGAGTTAGGGATAGCGATCGGCGCTGTTGGTGTGAAGGCGCCGGCGTTGCGTAGCAATAACGATGTAGAGAAACGTTTCGTTGCTATGGCGTAGCCTGCTTTTGAGAACCGCCAGAGGGATCCCGACGCTCACTTTTGGGTAGAGCGCGGGACTGATGGCTCTCCCTCAAAAGCCCAGGCCATCTGCTCCCGAAGTCACGATGCCTTTTTCTGCGTCCAGAGTGACGATGGATCCATCCCGGATGAGGCGTGTGGCATCCTTGACCCCCACCAGCACCGGCACCCCCAGCCGCAGGCCGATGACCGCCGCATGGGAGGAAGCTCCCTCTTCTTCGGTGATCACTCCGGCTGCCTGTTTGATGGCCTCCACATAGTTGGCGTCGGTAGACTGCGCAACCAAGATGTCGCCGGCGGTGATTTTGCCGGCATCGAGGCTGGATCTCAAGATGCGGGCCGGGCCGCTGACGGTGCCTTTGCCAAACCCTTTGCCCTGGGCCACCACCGCTTTCACCACATCGACCTTGATCAGATCGGTGGATCCCGCAACACCGGGCAGGGTTCCTGCGCTGAGCACCACCAAGTCGCCATCTTTGAGCAAGCCATCTTCCTGGGCCAAGCTAATGGCCGCTTGAAAGGTCTGGCGGGTTGTGGCCAAATCCATCACCAACAGCGGATGTACCCCCCAAACCAACTGCAGCCGCCGTGCTACTTCCACGTGGGGAGTTACGGCCAGGATGGGAGTGCGCGGGCGAAACTTGGAGACATTGCGAGCAGTGGCCCCCGTTTTGGTCAGGGTCATCACGGCTACGGCATCCAGCTCCTGGGCGATCTCCCCCACGGCGCGGCTGATCGAGTCGGTGATCAGGGTTTTGGGCCGCGTTCCAGCAGGACTGGCGCCATTGCTGTTGCCGTTGTTTTGGCTCAGCTCCTGCAGGGCAAGGGCGCGAATGCGTTGCCGTCGGTCGGCGTAGGTCAAGTCAAAGTAATCTCGCTCGGTGCGCACGGCAATGCGGGCCATGGTTGCTACTGCCTCGACGGGGTATTTGCCCACCGCCGTCTCGTTGGAGAGCATGACGGCATCGGTACCATCCAAGATGGCGTTGGCCACATCGGAGATCTCGGCACGGGTAGGTCGGGGGCTGTGAACCATGCTGTCCAGCATTTGGGTGGCAGTGATCACCGGGATCCCCAGAGAGTTGGCCAGGGCGATCACCCGCTTCTGTAGGATCGGCACCTCTTCCGCGGGCAGTTCCACCCCCAGATCGCCCCGCGCCACCATCACACCGTCGCTGAGAGCCAAAATCTGGGGCAGTTGCTGGATGGCCTCATGTTTCTCGATCTTGACGATGATGGGTACCCGCTTGTCGGCTGAGCCCGCAGAAGGCCTCTTGGCCGAGGCGATGAGCTCGCGCAACTCCAGCACGTCAGAGGGATCCCGCACAAAACTGAGGGCCACCCAATCCACGCCTTGGTTGAGGCCGAAGTAGAGATCTTCTTTGTCCTTTTGGGTCACGGCGCGGATGCTCAGGCGCACGCCGGGAAAGTTGACCCCTTTGCTGTTGGAGAGAGTCCCCCCGACAATGGTGCGGCAGAAGAGTTCTCCCGCCGCAGGATCCACGGCTTCCACCCGCATCTCCACTCGACCGTCATCGATGAGGATCGTCGCTCCTTCGGGCACTTCTTGGGCCAGCTTGTCGTAGGTGACCCAACTGCGCTCTTGGGATCCCAAGACAGGCTTGCTGGTCAACACAAAGGGATCCCCGGCTTTGAGGGTGATGGAGCCTTCGGCGAACTTGCCCAAGCGGATTTTCGGCCCCTGCAGGTCTTGCAAAATGGCGACCTGGATGCCCAGATCCATCGCGGTTTGGCGGATGAGGCGAATGCTGCGGCGGTGTAGCTCGTGATCCCCATGGGAAAAGTTGAGGCGAAGGGTGGTTGCCCCTTGCAGGATCATCTCCCTGAGAATGGCCGGATTTGAGCTGGCAGGGCCGATGGTGGCGACAATTTTGGTGCGTCGAAAAGAATCGCTCAAATGCATAGCAATCTTTCCAAGGGAGAGCAGCCCGGATCCTTTCCCCACACAGGGATCTGTCTGATACGATAACCCGTTCTGTCTTTTTTGAGGCCCCGCTTTTTTGAAGTTCCCGACGAGAGAGGATGGGAAAATAGGCAAAGCACAGTGTAGAGACCCGATCTGGAGTCGAGCGATGCCGGTTGCCCCTGAATATGCTTTCCCCTTCGAGCACCATCAGAAGTTCTCTCTGGATAACCCCACCATCTCTAGCCCAGGGGTTTCTAAGCGCGAATACATAGCCAGCAAGGTGTTACAGGGTATCCTGAGCAATCCCCAGACCCCCGTTGGCGATTTGTCTCCTGAGCAACGGCAAGCCTTGGCCTATACGGCGGTGTTGTTGGCGGATGACTTGTTGGCGGCTCTCGGCGCTCAGTAGAGGGGTTCTTAAGATTGCAGCGGGGTTATCCTCTCTGGTTGAGGTTTAGGCCGCAGGGGGGGTCACAGATGCTGCTACATACAAGGATCCCTGCTTGAGCCCATCCATGAACCCCCTCACCCCCGGCCCCTCTCCCACCCTCACCCCCAGCCTCTCTCCCTGAGGGATCCCCTCACCCCCAGCCCCTCTCCCTGAGGGATCCCCTCACCCCCAGCCCCTCTCCCTGAGGGAGAGGGGAGTTAGAGCGGCGCGTTGGCGACAGCGTTGCGGAGCAATAACGAGGTAACCAACCGTTCCATCGCCATTGGACTGGATTGAATGACCATAAAACAGAAAACATGTCAAAGCTTGACGAAATTGTAAGGAGCGGTGAAGTTGTTGTAGCGAATGCGCAGCCGCCCCTGAAAGGTCTGGTCTAGCTCCTCCACTTTTTGGGCAAAAGCTGGCTCATCTTCCCAGTTGATCAAAAATGAGCCGTTGTAGGCCATGTTCTCCGTGAGCAGATCGCCTTCCACGCGGTCGCTGGCCAGGGGGCTGAGGGCCGCCGTGAAGGTTTGGGCGATGCGCTGACGCCGCTGCTCCAAAAGCTGCTCCAGAGCCCGTCCGATCTCGACTACCGCATCCAGACCCAAAGGGGCGCCGACCATCTCGTCCCGCCGGGCTTTCAGGGCGGGGTTTTCCTCCAGCCCCAATTGGAGCTCTTGCTGGGGATCCCAGAAGACCTTTACCCCCACCTCCCGTTTGCCCTCTAGGCGCTGCAGCAGGGTCAGCAGATCGGCCAGGCGCGGTTTGACCAGATCCTGCTCCACCTGATCCCAACTGCTCACCACCAGGCCAAATTGCAACGGCAGCAGGGCGCGGTGTCCCTCGTTCATCACGGTTTCTAGGACGGCTTCGTGGGCCAGCAGATTGGCCCGGCTGGCCAAGTAGCGCTCCTGGCGGGCCTGGGAATAGAGAAAGGCCAAAGATCCCAGCACGTGAACCCCCACCGGCTGCTTGTCCAGCCCCACCACATTCAGGTGGCGCGGGCCGGGGGCAGCAACGATCCCGTAGAGATAGAGGGCGCTATTGGGATTTGCCGTTGCCATGGCTGCGGGCATCTCCGATCAACCAGGTGAGGTTGGACTCTTCCGTGTCGATGGCATTGCCATCGGAGGAAATGCAGTAGCGACCCATCACCATCTGGTGGCGCAGCGTCACTCCTGCGGCGATTTGGGTGTAGTTAAAGATGAGGCTGCCATCCAGCGTACACCCTTCGTTCAACACACAGCCGTAGCCAATGGCCGTGGGGCCGATGAGCTTTACCCCATCCGCCAGGTAGGTGCTGGCCCCGATGTACACCGGTGGCTCAATGTGGATGCGATCCCAGTTGGCGCGGATGTTGATCCCTGTCCAGACGCCGGGCCGAATCTGGATCCCGGGCACCTTGACGCCTTTGATCTCGCCGCGCAGCACCTTCTGTACTGCCAGCCAGTAGTCATGGGTACGGCCAATGTCCACCCACTGGAAGTCGGCCTTGAGGCCGTAGAAGGGGGCGCCGGCTTTCACCAAGGCGGGGAAGAGATCGCTGCCGATGTCATAGGGGCAGCCGGGGGGGATGTAGTCCAGGACTTCTGGCTCGAACACGTAGATGCCGGTGTTGATGGTGTTGCTGAGGGCCTCTTCCTGCCTGGGCTTTTCTTGGAAGGCGGTGACCCGGCCCGTCTCATCAGTTACCACCACTCCGTAGCTGGAGACTTGGCTGGGATCCACCTCTCGCAACACCACCGTGGCCAATGCCCCCTTAGATTTGTGAAAGTTGACCACCTGGGTCAGGTTGAGGTCGATCAGCGCATCGCCGCAGAGCACCACGAAGGTGCTGTCAAAAAAGCCGGAGAAATCCTGGATCTTGCGCATGCCACCGGCGGATCCCAGGGGTTCGGCCACCGGCTGGCCGTTCTCGAAGTGGCCCTCGAAGGAAAAGCCGATGTGTACTCCCCACTGCTGGCCATCGCGAAAGTAGTCTTCGATCTGGTGAGCGAGGTGGCTGGTGTTGATCATGATCTGGTCGAAGCCATGTTCCCGCAGCAGCTCCACCAAGAACTCCATGACCGGCTTGTGCAGAATCGGGATCATCGGCTTGGGCATCATGTAGGTGATGGGCCGTACCCGTGTCCCTTTGCCGGCTGCCAGGATCATGGCTTTCATGCCGTCCTCTCTCCTCCGGGTTCATCGTGTTTTTATCATCCCAGGATCTGCGTTCTGGAAAACATCTGCCGAGTCTACCTCGCCGGCAAGAGGTCAGTTCCCTACAATTGAGGACGCAGGATCCCTGGTATCCACTTTCCTTCTTTAACTAAGCAGCATTCCCACTGCCCTTGTCCTTTTGCCAGAAGGGATCCCTAAGTGCCTATGTTGACAGCCACCAGCCCTCGGCCAGCTCCGAAGCCCAATACCCCGACGATCACCATTGCTCTGGCCAAGGGAGCCTTGTTGGCCGACGCTATCCGCTGCTTGCAACAGGTGGGGATCGATTTCAGTCGCTTTTTGGATCCCGGCAACCGCCTGCTGCGGATTGAATCGCCCACCCAGCTCAACGGGCAACGCTACGAGGCGCTGCTGGTGCGCAACCACGACGTGCCGGTGTACGTGGAATACGGACAGGCCGAACTGGGCATCGTCGGCTACGACATCTTGCGAGAGCGCTATGCCGGCAGCGAAGCGCGGGTGGCCCACCTGCTGGACCTGAAGTTCGGCTACTGTCGCATGTCGGTGGCCCTGCCCCAAGATAGTCCCTACACCTCGGCGGCCCAGTTGCCTCCCCATGCCCGCGTGGCTTCCAAGTTTGTCGGCTGCGCCCGCGAGTATTTTGACCGGTTGGATTTGCCGGTGGAAATTATCTCCCTCTACGGCTCGGTGGAACTGGCTCCCCTCACCGGCATGGCCGATGCCATTGTGGACTTGGTGGCCACCGGACGCACCCTGAGGGAAAACGGCCTGGTGGAACGGGACTGCCTTTTCGAGAGCACCGCCCGCCTGATCGCCCATCCCACCAGCTACCGCGTCAACCAACAGCCCATCGGCGAGCTGGTAAACCAGATTCGGGAGCGCTGGCTGGGATCCCTGGGCCCGTTCTGAGGTGGCCGCGAAAGGGTCTCACCCCTTTCTGGCCATCTGGCCGACTTTCCCTAGAGGGTGGGCAACTGGACTTGGCCAAGAAACTTCTGCGGGCTCAGCCAAAGAGGGGATCCCTATTGCGTACAATAGGGGCATTCAGGCTTATTCTCCCCAGCAGCATTGAGATTAAAACAGGTTTTTCGAGGTTGCTTATGCGGTACCGTCCACTACTCGCCATCCTGTTGGCGCTCTGTTTGAGCGTCTTTGCCCTGCCGGCGGCGGCTGCTAAGGCCCCGCTGACCTACGACCAGATCCGCAACACCGGCAAGGCCGCCATTTGCCCTTCCGTCTCCGACAATGCCCGCGGCCGCATCGAGGTGCCCAAGGGGGGATCCCTGAAGCTGACCGATGTCTGCTTCCAGCCGGTGCAGATTGAAATCGAAGAGGAAAAGCGGAACGGGGAAAAAGAGTTTATCAAAGCCAAAAACATCATGATCTCGGCGGCCACGCTGGGGCCGATTAAGGCCGAGGTCACCCCCAAAGACGGCGCGCTGGAGTTCAAAGTGGTGGATGGGATCACCTTTCAGCCGACCACCGGTCAGTTGCCCCGCCGCGAGCGGGTGCCGTTTCTGTTCAGCGTGAAGGACTTGGTCGCCACCGCCCAGGGAGCCGCCATCGACCCTTCGACCGACTTTGAAGGCGAGTTCTTGGTGCCCGGCTACCACAGCAGCACCTTCCTCGACCCGCGTGGGCGCGGCTCCAACGCCGGCTACGACACAGCCGTGGGGCTGCAGGCGGCCAAGGACGACTTCGCCACCAACCGCAAGGTGGACGAGGTTTCGCAGGGGAAAATGTCGCTGCGCATTGCCCGCGTGGATCCCAGCACGGGTGAGATGGGCGGCTCCTTCGTCAGCATTCAGCAGTCCAGCACCGAGCAAGGGGCACTGGAACCTCACACCGTCCGCGTCCAGGGCTTGTTTTACGCCCGCCTGGCGCAGGAGTCTTGAAGAGAGCCAATTTTGGGCTTGAGAGGGGCAGGGATCCGGTCGATTCCTGCCCATTCTTGTTGATACTCTGTCTGTCTCGGTTTGCCCGTTGGGGAAGGGGGCAGTGATGGCGGGATCCCACAGCGTTTGTTTTGATCGGGCTGCCGACTTTTACGATGCCACCCGCAGCTTTCCTCCGGCTGTAGAGGAAGAGATCGCCGATGCCATCTTGGCGGCAGTGGGAGCCACTCCTGAGACCCATTTTCTTGAGGTGGGCATTGGGACGGGACGGATTGCGCTGCCGCTGATTCGGCGCGGCTGCCCTTACACAGGAATCGATATTTCCGAACGCATGCTGGCGGTTTTACGGCGCAAAATTGAACAAAGCCTGGGCCAGATGCCGCCGCAGGTGCATCTGCAGATGGCCGATGCCACCCAGTTGCCTTATGGGGATCGCTGTTTCGATGTGGTGATCACCGTGCATGTGTTGCACCTCATCCGCGAGTGGCAACAGGCAATCGCCGAGATCCGGCGCGTGCTCAAGCCAAGTGGGGTCTATCTCTACGGCTACGGCGAGCGGGTGACGAGTGCCCGCCACTCCTTTGAGCTGCGATGGGCCCAAATTCTGGCGGAGCTGGGATTTGAGCCACAACAGGTGGGGGCCAATGCCGAGCAGGTGGAGGCGTTTTTGTGGGCTCAAGGGGCCCATGGGCAGCAGGTAACGGCGGCAGAGTGGCAGACGACCTTCACTGCCCAAGCCTTGTTTGAGCAATACGCCCAGCGCTGTTACAGCAGCTCCTGGTCGGTCCCAGAAGCGATCTTTCAGGCGGCCATCGCCCGCTTGCAAGCCTGGTTTCAAGATACCTATCCCAACCCCAATGCGGTGCTGCTGGGGGAGAGCCGGTTCCAAATGCTGCTGGCCCGCTATCCCTAGGCGGCTCTGGAAGTGGGGATGCGATCCTGAAAATCCTGTTGGTCGAACAGGTACACCGTGCGAATCGGGTAGGGGATGACCAATCCGGCCCGGTCGCAGGCCTGCTTAAGGGCGATCATCACCTGGGTGCGGACGCGGCGCACCTCCGCCTTGCGGGGCCGAGTCCAGTAGCGCACCACACAGTTGATAGAGCTGTCGCCAAAGCCGACGATGTCCAGCTCAAAGGGGGGCTCCGCCAGCACCCCCTCAACTCCCTGCACGGCTTCCCGCAATACCTCCAGAGCTTTGGGCAGGGGTGTGTTGTAGTCGAGGCCAATCTCCAGATCGGTGCGGCGAAAAGGGCGATCGGTTAAGACCGTGATCGGGCTGGTAAACACGATGGCATTGGGGATCACCACCCGTTCTCCTTGGTAGGTGCGAATCTGGGTGGAGCGAATGCTGATTTCTTCAACTGTACCTTCAAAATCTCCGACGATAATCTGGTCATTGAGTTGAAAAGGTTCGTTCAAAAGCAGCAGCACGCCCGCCAGGAAGTTCTTGAAAATATCTTGAAAAGCAAAACCGATGGCCACCGATCCTAACCCCAACAGCCCGATCAGATCTCCCAAGCGCAGATCTGGGAAAGCCACCACGCTGGCTGCCAGGATCCCCACCACCCAAGCACCCACTTGGCCGATCTGCACCAGCAACAACTGCAGAGAAGGGCTGGAGATCCACCGATTGGCTGCGGATCCCAGCAGGCGCCGCACGGCCCGAACGCCATAGCGGGTGGCCCAGAGGATCACTGCAGCAATCAAGAAGCCCGGCAACAGCTCGATGCCTCGCCCCACCATCTCCAAAAGACTGCGGTTGATGGTTTGAAGTAGTTCGTTCATATCTTTGCCCTTGCTCCGCTATCGACCACGATGAACGCCAGATCACTCTATAACACCGTTGAACTGCGGCGGGAACACTCAATTAGGACTCAGGGAGGCCCTCTGGGGGTTCCTCCTCAGCTAGTATCCGCCACCGCTGAGGTTCTGCTGCGCTTGCTACCCTGAACAGAGCCACTCTGCCGCAAGATGAAGTTCAGGGTAACGAGGGCAGCATGGCCAACTACGACTGGATTGTCATCGGCGGCGGGATCACCGGAGCGGCCTTGAGCTACGAGCTGGCCCGTCAAGGGGGATCCGTTCTCCTCATAGAGAAGGAAGCGCTGCCGCCCAGTGCCACGCGCTACAGCTACGGTGGCCTGGCCCATTGGGCGGGGAAAACCCCCCTGCTCAAAGCTTTGGGGGAAGAAGGGATCCAACGCTACCGCATCCTGTCAGAGGAGCTGGAGGCGGATATTCACTTTCGCGAGCTGGATCTGCTCCTGCCGATTGCCCCTGGCCACCAGCTAGAAGCTGTCGAAGCAGATCTGGCCGACTGTCGCATCCCACCCCGGCGGATTTCTGTAGAGACGGCCTGTGAGCTGGAGCCCCTCTTGCATCCGGCGGCCCTAGAGGGTGTGCTCTGGGCCCGGCATGGCCACATTCACCCCTGGCTGACGACGCTGGCTTTTCAGAAGGCTTTCCACCGCCTGGGCGGATCCCTGCTCTTGCAAACCGTGACGGGCCTGCGGCGACAGGGGCAGCACATTACGGGCGTGGAGACCGATACAGGCTTCTATGGCGCAGCCCAGGTGGTGGTGTGCGCCGGCGGCTGGACGCGGGCTCTGTTGCGCCAGGCCGGGATCCGGGCCCCTATCTACTTCACCCACGCCGAATCCCTCGAGCTGAAGCCTGCAGAGGTGCGGTTGAGAACCATCGTCATGAGCGCGCCCGTGCGGCGTTTGGAGCTGGAGCGGCAAGCGGCCCACCCCGACCGGGATCCCTTTTGGGATGAGCCGGGGCAGGAGCTCTGCCCGCCGATTTTGGATGTCGGGATCCTGCAATTTGTGGACGGCAGCATTCGCCTGGGCCAGATCAGCCGGGTGCTGACGGATCCCATGGCCGAGGTGGATGCCGCTGCCAGCGAAGCCCAGATCCGGGAACAGGCCGGTCGCTACCTGCCCCAGGTGGCCCGCCTGCCCGGGCGGTGGTATCACTGCTTGGTGGCCTTCAGCGCCGATCACCAGCCTCTGGTCGGATCCCTGCCCGGCTGGGAAGGCCTGCAACTGTTTTCCGGCTTCAGCAACCCTTTGGCCATCGTGCCAGCCCTGGCCCGTCGTTTCGCCCAACAGGCTTATGGACAAGTGGACGAATGGATCCCTGCTCTGTCTCCGGGGCGGTTTGTCCAGGTTTTGAGTTGAATACCTTGCCTGTCGATTGTCAATGGCCATCGCCGAACAGCTCTGAGATACGGCTATCCCATCTGCCGCATAATGGAAGCCGGGGATTTTCCGCGTCGGACATGATGCTCAACAGTGTGCCCAGTGCCATCGATCTCAGCCAAAAGCGCATCTTGCTCACGGGGGGCAGCGGCTTTTTGGGCAAACATGTGCTGCAGCAGTTGCAAGTGCTGGGGGTGAAGCCGGAGCAGGTGCGGATCCCGCGCTCCCGCACCCACGACCTGCGCCGCTGGGAAGTCTGCCAAGAGGTGGTGCAGGGGCAAGATATCGTCATCCATTTGGCGGCCCACGTGGGCGGCATCGGCCTCAACCAGGCCAAGCCGGCGGAGCTTTTCTACGACAACCTGATCATGGGATCCCAGCTCATCCACGCCGCCTATCTAGCTGGGGTGGAGAAGTTTGTCTGCGTGGGCACCATCTGCGCCTATCCCAAGTTCACCCCCGTCCCCTTCAAGGAAGAAGATCTCTGGAACGGCTACCCGGAGGAGACCAACGCCCCCTACGGCATCGCCAAGAAAGCCCTGCTGGTGCAACTGCAGGCCTACCGGCAGCAATATGGCTTCAACGGCATCTACCTCCTGCCGGTGAACCTCTACGGCCCCATGGACAACTTCGATCCGGAAAGCTCCCACGTGATCCCGGCCTTGATCCGCAAGGTCCACGAGGCGCAGCAGCGGGGCCAGAACTACGTCGAGGTGTGGGGAGATGGCAGCCCCACCCGCGAGTTTTTCTACGCCGAAGATGCCGCCCGCGGCATTCTCCTGGCCACCCAGCTCTACAACAGCTCCGAGCCCCTGAACCTGGGCACCGGCGAGGAGATCTCCATCCGAGATCTGATTGCCCTCATCTGCGAGCTGATGGAGTTTCGGGGCGAGATCCGCTGGCAAACGGACAAGCCCAACGGCCAGCCGCGCCGCTGCCTGGACATCTCCAAGGCCCGCGAGAGGATTGGTTTTGTGGCCAAGGTGGGGCTGCGGGAGGGGCTGCAGCGCACCATCGATTGGTACCGCCGCCACGCGCCAGCCGGCTAGGCGACAACCTGGCTCTCCAGACGGCCATCTTCCATGTGCAGCACCCGGTCGGCGATGTCGAGGATGCGGTTGTCGTGGGTCACCATCAGGATGGTGCAGCCCTGCTCCCGCGCCAACTTCTCCATCAGGGTCACCACCTCGCGGCCCGACTTGCTGTCCAGGGCTGCCGTCGGCTCATCCGCCAGCACCAATTTGGGGTGGCTGACCAGGGCCCGCGCAATGGCCACCCGCTGCTTCTGCCCACCCGAAAGTTGTTCGGGGTAGTAGTGGACGCGATCCTCGAGACCCACCGCCGCCAGCATCGCTTCCGCCCGCTCTTGGGCTTCCTGGGCGGAAAGGCCGTTGTGCAGCTCCAGAGCCATACGCACATTTTGGGCTGCCGTCAGGGAGCGCAGCAGGTTGTGGGCCTGGAAGATGTACCCCACCTGGCGGCGGATCTGGATGAGGGTGTTGGGCTGGGCGCCCCGCAGCTCCTGCCCCAACACCCGCAAGCTGCCCTCCTGCACCGAGCGCAAAGCTCCCAGGAGCGTGAGCAGCGTGGTCTTGCCGGAGCCGGAGGGGCCGGTCAACAACACGATCTCCCCCGGCTGCAAAACGAAGTTGATGTCAAAAAGCACTTGCTTGCGCAGGGATCCCTCGCCGAAGTAGTGGTTCACCCCTTCGGCTTTGACCACCGGCTCAACGGCATTTTGGGTGGAGGCGAGGGCGGCTTGATCGAGAAGGGAAGGCAGCATAGGGAGCTCAAAATCTCAAACAACTTGGGTTGACAACTTATCGTGGGCCATCATGGAAACTGCCGCGATTGAACCATCCAGAAACCTTTGGCCGGAGATCATTGAAAGGATCCCAGAAGTTTTGGGCAGTTGAGTTCAAGCCATTCAACAATCCATTTCCTCTCCCCCATGCAACGCCTTGCCAAAACTTTAGAAAATATCGGCGGGATCGGCTGCCCGCAGGCGCCGCACGGCAATAGCTCCTGAGATAAAGCACATACTCACCGCCAGGAGCAGCACCAGCACCGCCCGGTTGAAGGTCATGGCAATTGGCAGCAACGTGGCATTGGCCGTCAAATCGTAGAGCAAAACCGCCAGGGCAAAAGCGGGAATATATCCCAGACCGGCCAGCAAAATAGCTTCTTGAAACACCACCCCCAGCAAGTAAGTATCCGTGTAGCCCATGGCCTTAAGGGTGGCATATTCCGCCAGGTGATCCGACACATCGGTGTAGAGGATCTGATAGACAATCACAATGCCGACGATGAAACCCATGGCCACCCCCAGGCCGAAAATAAAGCCGATGGCCGTGCCCTCCTCCCAGTAGCTTTGCTCCATATCGATAAACTCTGCCCGCGACAGCACCCGCACATCCTCCGGCAGCAAAGCCCGCATCTGCTGCACCAACGGCTGGGGATCCACCCCCGGCTGCAGTTGCACCACACCGATATCCACGAGGCCGCGCTCCCGCTGGGGAAAAATGCGCAGGAAGTTGAGGTCGCTGGTGAGGATGGTGCCGTCGGCGCCAAAGGTAGCCCCCATCTCAAACAGACCCCCCACCTGGACGCGGCGGTTCCCCACCTCGGTAAAGACCTCTCGACCGGACTCAAACCATTCCGGGATGGGGCCAAACTCGCTGCGGGAGCGGCGGTCGAAGAGCACCACGTCCGCCTTCTTGATCTCCTCCAACTTGTCGGGGGTCAGCTCCGGCAACTCCAGCAGGTCGGCAGAGGGATCCACCCCCACCACAAAGATGCTGCGGGTGCGGCGGGTCTGGGGGTTTTTCCAGAGGGCAAAGCCCACATAGACGGGCGAGATGGCCCGTACCCCCTCAAAGCCCAGTGCCTGGTACAGCCGCCGCTGGGAAAAGGTGTTCATGGCAATGAGGGCGTTGGACTGGGGGCTGACCAGGAAGATCTCCCCCTTGAGGGCGACATGGAAGCGGATGGCGCTCTCCAGCAGGCTGTCTTGGAAGCCCAACTGCATAAACATAAGGATGCAGGCAAAGGCAATGCCCGCCAGGGCCACCAGCAGGCGGATCTTCTCCCGCGTCAACTGCAGCCAGGCCAACGGGATGCGGCGCCCGATAAACGCTACGCTGAACAGGCCGGACATCGTCCCCCCCTACCCCTCGACCTCGATGGCCACATCCACTTGCAGGTTGGTCAGGCCAGCCACGCGGGCGCTGCTTTCCGGATCCAGGCGGATATACACCTCCACCACACGGGCATCCACATCGGCGGCGGGGTCGGTGTTGAGCACGTCTTTCTTGCCGATTTGCAGGCCCAGGCGCTCGACCCGGCCCTGCAACGTTTCTGGCAGCGCGCGGTTGCTGATGGTGGCCCGTTGTCCGGGCCGCACCCGCAGGATGTCGGTTTCGTAGACCTCCGCCACCACCATCATCTGGTCGGTGTTGCCCAGCTCGAGGATCCCTTTGTCGGCAGCGATAACTTCCCCAGGATGGGTGTGGATCTTGAGCACCTGGCCGGCCTGGGGGGCGCGGATGAGGGTGCGCTCCAGGCGGGCTTCTGCCAGCTCCAGGTTGCGGGCCAGGGATCCCAGTTGCACTTGCGCTTGGGCCCGCCTCAGCCCTGCTTCAGCGGCTTGCACCTGGGCTTGGGCGTTGCGCAGATCCCGCTCGCGGGCCAGGCGCAGTTGATCCAGAGTGGCCTCGGCAGCCCGCAAGTCCTCCTGCCGTTGCCGCACCAGCAGAGCCTTCTGGTCTAGCTCCTGCTGGGAGATAGCCCCCTCCTGCCACAGGGTCTGAAAGCGAGCCAGGTTGGCCTCAGCATCGGCCAGCTCCGCCCGAAGGCGCTCCACCACCGCCTCTTGGGATCGGATCTGCAACTGTTGCGGT
Organism: Synechococcus sp. H55.8; assembly: GCF_047462375.1. Classification (NCBI taxonomy): domain Bacteria; kingdom Bacillati; phylum Cyanobacteriota; class Cyanophyceae; order Synechococcales; family Synechococcaceae; genus Synechococcus; species Synechococcus sp. H55.8. The sequence goes on from NZ_JANSJC010000034.1 coordinate 13,796, forward strand.
TCGTCTAGACGGTTGAGGCGGGTGCGCGCCTCTTCAACTTGGGCTTGGCCAAAGCGGGTCTCGGCCTCTAGTCGGGCGCGGGCTTCTTGCAGTTGGGCAGCAGCATACTCCCGCTCCGCCAGGCGCTCGCCATAGTTTTCCAGTCGCGCCAGCACTTGGCCTGCCACCACGCGATCCCCTTCAGCCACCAACATCTCGCCCACCCGCTCCCCAGGGGGGCCGGCCACCTGCACCACTTCTCCTTCCGGCTCCAGGCGCCCCAGGGCGCCAATACGGGGGGGCAGCCGGATTTCCACTGTCGCCTCAGCATTTTCTGAGATGGACTGAGTGGCTGCCTGCCGACTCAGGCCCAGCCAGGCTAGGCTGGCACAGCCCAGCAGCGCAGCTCCCGCCGTCCACCAGAGCACCCGCCGATTCATTAGTTCCCCACTCGCTTTGGTTCCGTAGTTGGGCACCGCAAACGTGCAAACGGTTGCTGTGTCGCCAATTCTTTAATAAATGTAAATTTTGCGAGCTGAGGATGTCCAGGTTTTTCCTGGGTGCTTGCTTTTGTTTTTTTTCCTAAATCTGGGTTGATCTGTCGGCCTTCGGCAGCCCTCAGGGGCAAAAGCTACCTAGCCGTAGGAATTCCTGATATGATCTGCCCTGTTTGGTGCCTCTCTGCAGGTGCCGATTTTTTGGGTGTGGTGGCAAGGAGTGAGGTGGAGTTGCGATGGTGGAGACAATTGGAGGAGGGGATCCCGTCACGCCGTCGCCGGTTCATTCTCAGCCTTTGCTCCCGCATCGGGATCCCTTCAATCCCCTGCTTTCCACTTATCACTTTGTGGGCATCGGTGGGGTGGGGATGTCGGCTCTGGCCTACATTTTGGCCAAGCAGGGGTTTCGCGTTTCCGGCTCAGATATTGCCGCCAATGGCCGTACCCGTCGCCTGGAAGCCTTGGGGGTACGCTTTATTCAGGGCCACACTCTAGAGGGTTTGGCCGGGGATCCCCAGGTGGTCTATTCCAGCGCCATCCGCCCCAGCAACCCGGAATTGGCAGCGGCTCTAGACAAGGGACTAAAGGTTTGGCATCGAGCTGATTTACTGGCCGCCTTGTTTAACCATCGCCCCAGCATCGGCGTGGCGGGCACCCACGGCAAGACCACTACTAGCAGTATGATTGGCTACATGCTGCTGGCGGCGGGCTGGGATCCCACCTTGATTATCGGTGGGGAGATGGATGCCTGGGATGGCAACGCCCGTCTGGGCCAGGGGGAATATTGGGTGGCGGAGGTGGATGAGTCGGATGGATCCCTGGTGCGGCTTTACCCCAAGATTGGCGTGATCACCAACATCGAGCTGGATCACCCCGATCATTACGCCAATCTGGAGCAGGTAATCCGGGCCTTTCAGCAGTACGGGCAGCAGAGCCAAACCCTGGTGGCTTGCCTAGATTGCCCCAACGTGGCCACCCACCTGGCGGTGGACATTGGCTACAGCCTGGCCGGCCATCCCCAAGCCCAGTACCAGGCGCGCGAGATCGTCTGCGCCGCGGATTTTACCTCCGCCGAGATCTGGGAGAGGGGATCCCTCCTCGGCCAGCTCCGCCTGCAGGTGCTGGGATCCCACAACCTCAGCAACGCTTTGGCCGCCGTTGCCGTCGGGCGGCAGTTGGGCCTGGAGTTCCCCGTGATTGCCTCTGCTCTGGCCCAGTTTCGGGGGGTGCAGCGCCGCTTTGAAGCCAAGGGCGAGGTGGGCGGGGTCACCTTTATCGACGACTATGCCCACCATCCCAGCGAGGTTCGCGCCACGCTGCGGGCGGCCCATCTGCAGCAGCGGCGGGTGGTGGCGGTGTTTCAGCCTCATCGCCACAGCCGCTTGGCCGCCTTGTTCCAAGATTTTGCCCGCTGCTTCGAGAATGCAGATGTGGTGGTGATCGTGCCCACCTATGGGGCCGGAGAAGCGTCCCCTGAGGGCTCCGATAGCTTGCGGTTAGCCGTAGCGGTGGCGGAGCACCATCCCCAGGTGCGCTACGTGTCCTCTTTGCCGCAATTGCCGCAGGTGTTGGCCTCTGTTTTGCAGCCTGGAGATCTCGCTATTTTTTTGGGCGCAGGTGATCTCAATCAGCAGATAGCCGCTACGATGCGGGCCTATGCGGCTCGGGTGGGGGAACAGCCTCTGGCAGACTTGGGGGAGAAATTGCCGGGGCAAGCGGAGAATGGGATCGGGGAGATGGGGGCTTCTGAGGTATTGGCATCATGACTACAGCTCCCTGCGTGCCCAATACCTCCAGCGTTGCCCGACTCTCTGGACGGATGCAAGCGGCGATCCCGTTGGCCCCTCTGACCAGCTTCCGGGTGGGCGGCAAGGCGGAGTGGTATTGCGAGCCGCACAACAATCTGGAGCTGCAGCAATGTTTGGCCTGGGCGCGGGCGCAAGGGATCCCTGTCACCCTGTTGGGGGCGGGCAGCAACCTGCTCATCAGCGATGCTGGCCTGCCGGGGCTGGTGATCCACACCCGGCGTTTGCGCGGGATGCAACTGTTGGAGGGGGGGAGGATCTGGGCCGCTGCCGGAGAACCTTTGGTTAACCTGGCGCGGGCAGCCGCCAAGCGGGGCTGGAGCGGCTTGGAATGGGCCATCGGGATCCCGGGCACGCTGGGGGGAGCAGTGGTGATGAATGCCGGCGCCCACGGACGCGCCATGGCGGACGTGTTGGTGGAAGTGCAGATTTTGGATGAAGAGCAGGAGCCCTGCCGCTTAGAACCTGTCGATCTGCAATTTGGCTACCGCCGCTCTCGCCTGCAGGACTTGCCCTGGACGGTGACGGGGGCAACGCTGCAGTTACTCCCAGGCCGGGATCCGGCCCAGGTGCAGTGGGAAACCCAGCGCAACCTCAACCAGCGCCTCAGCTCTCAGCCCTATCATCTGCCCAGTTGTGGCAGCGTCTTTCGCAACCCCGAAACTTATCCTGCCGGCTGGTTAATTGAGCAGACCGGTCTAAAGGGCTACCGGATTGGTGGGGCCCAGATCTCCGAGCGCCATGCCAATTTCATCCTCAACTGTGGCCAGGCCAGCGCCAACGACATCTACCGTCTGATTTGCTTGGCCCAAGAAAAGGTTTATCAACGATGGTCGATACTTCTGGAGCCAGAAGTGCGCATCCTGGGATCTTTTGACGATCCTTTGATGAGCTAATTTGGCCTGCTCCGTTTGTTTCTTTGATGATTTGATGATTCTGGTCTTACACTGTTCTCACCAGTCCTTGATGGATCCTCGTTGATTACTTTGCGTCGGCTTATGAGTCAGGATATGGCTACTTTACGTCGTTTAATTCGACGGCTCAATCAGTCCCACACCACCGCAGAAGAACGCCGCTATTTGGTGGAGATCGGCAGTTTGGCTGCCTTGCTCAGCGGGGAAGAAGCGGCTGCCTTGGCTCAGGATCCCACACAGCTCAGCGCCGAGCAGCACTATCGCATTTGGGATTGGGTGCGTCGCTGGGAACGGGAACACCGCCACGAAGACCTGGACTGGGATCCTACTTCAGACCGGCACAACGACTAAAACTCGAAAGGACTCCGCCCGCTACGGGATCCCGGATAGGATCTTAGGACAGAAGCCATCTCCCCAGTCTTACGTCACATGGCTTTATGAAAACCCAGAGACAATGTCTGGCCCTGCACCTGGGAGAATGGCACGGCCTGTTTTGCGAGTATCGACCCACCGCCCACGGCTGGGAACTCGTGGGCCAAAAGCGCAGCCTCATCACCTTTGAGGCTTTGGATTTGGGTGCGATCCGCCAAACCAATGCCTACTATCCCCCGCAGGGATCCCCCACCCCAGAAAGCCGCCAGAGCTGGGTCTATGAGGATTTCTCGCCCGGCTTGCGCTTTTTTCCCGATGGCTCCTTTTCCAACGGGCGGCTGCAACTGGCGCCATTTGGCGATTTTGCCGTCGAGCAGGGCTTCCTCTGGGGGGATCGCAAGGCGCGGCTGGTGCAACAGTGGGACGCCCAGGGCCGCTTGGTGGGGGTGACCGTCATCTTGGAGCGGCGCGGCCAAGCGCTGGATCTTGCTGCCGACTTTCCCTCACTTACCAAAGCGCAACTGGGCCTGGCCCTGCAAGGGCGATGGCGGGGGATCGCCCAGAGCTTTTCTGCAGTTGATAGCCTGCCCAGCGAAACTGAAGTTCAGTTTTGGGGGGAAGAGGAAACAGGGATCCGGGCTCCCTTGCCGGGGGGGCTGTGGATTGGCGGGCCGGATCCCTTGCCCATCCCCACCCTGCATCGGGATCGCCGCTTTTCCGTCAGCCTAGGCTGGTTTCCGGAAGGGCCGGAAGGCCGCCACCTGCTGCGCCTGGTGCGGGACTACGACGAGGGCGGCGCCTGGCAACGGGTTACGCTGATCCGGCTGGAACGGGATCCTGGGTGAGAAAGGCGCAAACCTGGGCAAACACCGTCTCCCGCTCACAGTCCAACGTGAGAATGTGGTCGGAGTGCTCCAGCCAATGCAGGCTCTTCTGGGCGGATCCCAGTTCTTGATAAAGCCACGCTGCTTGTTCAGGATCCACCACCGTATCTTGGCGCGGTTGCAGGATAAGGGTGGGAACTTGGATGCTGGCTACTTCCCCCCTGACCCGCTCGATAAGCTCAAGAGCGCTGCGCACTGCCGTCAGATGGAAGCTGTGAAAATAGGCCACTTTTTCTGCCAGCGCGCGGACATCGCCATCCCGAATCGGCAGGCGGAAGCGAGGGACATCTTCCAAGAGCCAGCCCAGGCTGTTGAGGTACTGCTCTGGGCGAAAGAGATAGTACCAGTGGTGGCGAATGGCAAAAAACGGCGCCAGCAGCACCAATTTGTGGACAGGATGGGCAAAGGCCAGGTGCAACGCCAGCAGGCAGCCGGTGGAAAACCCCACCAGCGAAACACGCGGGTACTCCTGCCGCAGGGCTAGGTAATGTTCCAAAACCCGCCCGTACCAGTCGGTCCAGCGGGAAGGGGGCATGCGGGGTGCTGGACGCTCGTGGCCAGGGTAGTTAAACCCCTGCACCGTCAGGCCGGCTGCCAGCAGCCGCTCCGCCAGCCACTGCAACTCGTAGACACCACCCCCTAACCCATGGAGCAGCAGGCAGGCGTGCTCCCTTGATCCCCGCCACAGAAAAGGCTCGTTGCTCAGCATCAAAACCTCGTGTCAAGACTTGACCCAGGTCAGGACAGGATCCCTTTTTAACCCAGAGCAATATCCAGCAGCAGCATCACCACAAACCCACTGAGAACGCCAAAGGTGCCCTCCCGCTCCAACCCCCGCCGGTGCGACTCGGGGATGATCTCATCTGAGATCACAAACAACATCGCCCCGGCGGCAAAGGCCATGCCCCAGGGCAGCAGGGACTGCGCCAGAGAAACCACTGTCGCTCCCACGATGCCGCCGATGGGCTCCACCAGCCCGGTCAGCAGAGCGATGGCAAAAGCAAATAGCCGCGAGTACCCCTGGCCTGCCAGCGACAAGGCCACCACCAGCCCTTCCGGCATGTTCTGCAGGCCGATCCCCAGTGCCAGCACCAACCCATCGCCGACTTGGCCGGTGGCAAACCCCACCCCCACTGCCAGGCCTTCTGGGAAGTTGTGCAGGGCAATGGCGATGATAAAAAGCCAGATCCGCTTTAGATGGGCGCGGTTCTCCCCTTCGATCCCTTTAAAGAAGTGCTCGTGGGGAAGAAACTGGTGGGCACTCTCCAGGAAGATCGCCCCCAGCAACAGGCCCGCCACCATCACCACGGCCGCCCCCAACTGGGAATATCCCAGTGCCAGCGCCGCCTCGGTGCCCGGCACCAGCAGCGAAAACGAGGTGGCGGCCAACATCACCCCACCCCCAAACCCCAGCAGGATCCCTTGCACCCTCTCCGAGAGTGAGGGGAGAAACAGCGCCGGCAAAGCCCCCAGCCCCGTCGCCAAGCCAGCCACCAAGCTGGCCAGGGATCCCGTTGCAATAGGATGCACAAGCCACTCTCCGTCAAGGACAAACGCCTCTCGATTCTCCCCTTTTTCCAGCGGGCTGGGAAATTCCCAAAAGAACTTCCCTTCTACCCGCTTCTTTTTCTCGACAGCGGCTCCGGTTAACGGAAACACCACTCAATTCACTGGAGGAAAGTAGCTGGGGGTGGAGCCTGCACAGTTACTATCCCTGTAAAAACGGCAGTGGCCTTGGCACCAGCCGGCACCTACTCCTACCCCAACTCCCCAGTCACGTTGAACAGCACGCAGGCGGCTCCTGTTCAGGCCGGGCCTGTTACTTGGACAGTGGTGGTGAACTAGTCCTT
>NZ_JANSJC010000035.1:0-19664 GCF_047462375.1 Synechococcus sp. H55.8
CCCAAAGGGAGTCTGCCCTCACCCCCAGCCCCTCTCCCAAAGGGAGAGGGGAGCTAGGCGAGTAGGGTTTCTAGTTTGTCGGCAATGGCGGCAATCCAGGCTTGCTCCTGGCGGCTGAAACTGCGGGGGGTGTCGCTGCCCAAGATGAGGCATCCCTTCTGGCCGATGGGCTGGCAGAGAACCGCCTGGGATCCGGGGGGCAGCAGGCCCTCGAACTCGGCGCGGGCCGGGAACAGTTTCAAATCCACCAGATAGACGGGCCGTCCGGTCTGCAACACCCGCTGCAAGATGCTCTGGGGCCGGATGGAGGGCAACTGGCCGGGGCTGGCCAGGATCCCCCGCTGCAGTAGGGTGCGCCCCTCCACCCAGATCACTACCGTGCGGGCAGCAGTGGTGCTAAGGAGGGTGTGGGAGGCCCAGGCCAGCTCCAGTTTTTCGCTCTCGGAAAGGTCGGGGTGCCAATCGCAGCCTGAACTCCCCTGCAGGGGGGATGCCTGGGGGGGACGGGGCTGGATCTGCTGCCACAGCAGGCCGGTCAGGATCAAAATGGCGCTGAGGAGGATCCCCAAGGCATCAGAGCGGGACTGGCTGGCGAACAGTTCCGGCGTAAAAGCCAGTCGGTTAATAACCAAGAGGGCGCTGCCCAAAAGGCCGGTCACCAAAGGCAGATGCCTCAGCCAGCGGTTGGGATCCCGGGAAGCTGGAGTGGATTTAACCCTCAAAGCAGGCAGACGTATCTAAGAGTGCCCAGTAAACCCAGTCTAGAGCTATCCAAGGCGTTAGAGACGGCTCCAGATGCCGAGTCGCTCTTGGCGGGCTCTTTTTTGCAGGCCACCGAAGTAGCTGTCGTATTTAATGTTGTGGCTGTAGGGGATGATGCGGGCCAGGCCGTTGCGCACCAGCATGGCGTTCATCTGCTGGCCCTCCAGCCAGACGTAGGCCTCCACCAAGCCGGTGGCATCGACGTTGCGCAGCAGCTTGTCCCCTTCCAGCTTGACGGTGCGGCGCAGGATACGCTCCCGCATCAGCTCAATCGCCTGCTGGTAAAAGGGATCCTCCTCCGGGCTGAGGCCCTGGATCCCGGCCAAGCGGATCAGGCGCAGTTTCTGTTCCCCTTCGATCTGCACCACCAGCGTGTCACCATTGACTACGCCCACCACCACTGCCTCGGGGTAGCGATCGAAATAGTGGTTGTCGAAGTAGAAGAGGGTGTCGGGCACGACCCGCCGCTCCCCCAACCCGTGGCCGGGAAAGGCGGGCAGGGCCAGGAGCCATCCCAACACCGCCGAGCCAAAAGCAATACGCCGGAACATGTCTTTCCCCCTTGCGGATACCGGCCCCCTTCCCCCAGGGAGCCTTTACCGGCAACACCTAAGGCGTAATGGTAGCGGCAACTGCCTGGAAGACAACCCCTTACCAGGGATCCGATGGCCGGTTTTGGCGATGGGGATCCCTTTATGGATGAGGGTTTTGGGCGAGAAACTCCCGATCCAGGGGCAGAGGGGCAACCGGCTGGGTGAGAGTAAACTGGCCGCTGACAATCCACTGTTTGAGGATCTCGGCAACTTGCATTGAGCGGCGCAGGCTGGCCAGAGGAGCAGTGCGCACCTTGCGGCCGTTGAGGACAATGTAGCCGGATTTGAGCTGGGCATAGCTCACCAGGCCAAAGGTGGGCCGCACCCGCCGGGGAATGGAAAAGTCGATCACCGGCGCCACCAGTTCCTCATCCCGGACAGCAATGGGCTCCAGATCGGCAGGGGAGAGGATGGGGATGGGGATCCCGACCCCCAACATCAGGCTGGGGCCGTAGTTGCGGAAGTAGCAGCCTCGCACCCATTCCGCTTGCATCTGTTTGGCGTCGCCAATGAGGGCCAAGGTGGCCGCCGGGCCGATGGGGGTATGGTTGGGCAGCCGCTTTTGCCGCGGGAAGTGTTGGGTGCCTTCCCAGGCGATGTAGCCGCTGCCGCCCCCCAGAAAGATGCGGCTGCCGATCCCCACCCGGCGCAGGAGGGGGTCGTTGAGGAGGGGGGAGAGCTCGCCTGGGTTGGAATAGACGGCATTGCCCAGGTGCGGCTCCAGCAGGCCCAAATAGGTGTACAAGGGCCGATCCCCGCCGTTGACGCCGACAATGAAGTTTTGGTAGGCGTTGCGGGGGTTGAACAAGTAGAACTGGTTAAGCTGATCCCGTGTCAGGGTGGACTCGTAGTCGGCGCGGGGATAGCAATCGGTTACCTGGCCAACAGCCCGCAGGTGCACCCGCTTGCCGGCCACCAGATCGGCGATAACATGGCCGCCCCCATAGGGGTGCTCGGCTTGCTCACTGGGCTGGGCCGCCCCGATGTAGAGATCCACGGCGCCAAACCCGGCATAGGCGGGCACCCCGTTCAACCAGGCTTGGCGAATCTTAATGGGCGGATCCGTATGGCCCAGGTTGAGGATTGCCCCTGACGACTCCATTGGCTCAAAGGTGCCCGTGGTTACCACATCCACCTGCTCAAAAGCCTGCTCAATGCCCAGGGTGGCCAGCTTGGCTTTGGCCTCTAGGGCCGTCCACACCCGCGCCTGGCCTTTGGCAATGCGTTGGTTAATCTGGTCTAGAGTTCTTTCCATGGAGTGCAAGAGGCAGTCCGCGTCCTTTGAGGCAGCGTTCCCGAATGGCTGATCAATGGCTGTATGAATAGCTTAGATGGCTGGGGAGGGCTCAGGAAGGTAAGCCGCTGGCTGGGGCAGTACGGGCCGCTGCTGCCGGCTCTGAGCCTGGTAGGTCTGATCTACGGCGGTGGGCTGCTGCTGGCCCTGGCCCAGAGTGTCGGCCTCTACGGCTTGGGGAGGACGGGGTTGAGCCTGCAGGGATACGGGGAGCTCCTGGGAGATGCCGAGGTGTGGGGATCCCTGCTGCTGAGTCTGGGGCTTGCTTTGCTGGCGACCGGGTTGGCGCTGGTTTTGGGGTTGGGATCGGCGCTGTTGTTGCGGGGGCTAGGGGGGTGGGCCATCTGGCTGGCCCAGTTGACGTTGCCGGTTCCCCATTTGGTGGGGGCGGCGGGAATGTGGCTGTTGTTGGCTCCCAGCGGTTGGCTGGCGCGGCTGGCCTTCCAACTGGGGTGGATTGCCTCGGATCAGGATTTCCCGCTCTGGGTGAACGACCGCGGCTACGTGGGGGTGTTGCTCTACTGGCTCTGGAAGGAGATCCCGTTTGCCGCTCTGGTGGCGCTGACGCTGCTACGGGGAATGGGATCCGAGCTGGAGCAGCAGGCGCGCCTGTTGGGGGCCTCTGCCGAGCAAGCGTTTTGGCAGGTAACGCTGCCCTTGCTCAGGCCGGGGCTGCTGGCCACCGGGATCCTCATCTTTGGTTTTGTCTTCAGCGCTTTTGAGATCCCGCTGCTTTTGGGGCCCACCTACCCCCGCACCTTGCCGGTGCTGATCTACCAGCGTTTTACCCATATCAATTTGGAGCAGCGGCAGCAGGCGGTGGCGTTGGGGGTGATCCTGCTGGCCATCTCGGCCGCGGTGGTCAGCCTGATGGCGGGGCTGTTTGCGGCCAGGGGAGCCTTCTTGCAGCCGCCGGGGAGAAAGCCGTGAAAGGACGCCGCGCCTGCAGCCTCTCTGGATGGATGGAGGGATCCCTGCTCCGCTTGGGGGTGGTCGGGGTGACCTTCCTTTGGGCCTTGCCCTTTGGAGTGCTGGGCCTCTGGGCTTTTACGCGGGCCTGGTTTTTCCCCGATGCCCTGCCGCAGGCGTGGAGCCTAGCCGGCTGGCAGGAGTTCCTAGAGCGGGGATCTCAGCTCAGGGCAGCCTTTGGCCAGAGCTTACAAATTGCCCTGCTCACCACTCTGCTGGCCCTAGGGGTGGGGATCCCGGCGGGACGAGTTTTGGGCACCCGCCCGCTGCCTGCTTGGCTGCGCCTGCTCTTGCTGTTACCGGTCATCACCTCTCCTCTGGCTGTGCTGATGGGGATCCAAGGGGTGCTGATCCGCCTGCGCCTGGAAGGCACCCTGTTGGGGGTGGTTTTGGTGCATCTGATCCCGACCATCCCCTACATGGCTTTGGTGATGGGCAGTGTGTTTGCCCGCTTCGACCGCAGCTACGAGGCCCAGGCCCGCTGTTTGGGGGCGGATCCCTGGCAGGTGTGGTGGCAGGTAACGTTGCCCCTCGTGGCCCCTGGAGCAGCTATTGGGGCAGCCTTTGCCTTTTTGATCTCTTGGAACGAATTTTTGCTCACCTTTTTCGTCGGCGGTGGGCGGGTGCTCACCCTGCCGATGTTGCTCTACAGCCTCTTGCAGGGGGGGAACCACACCTCGATGGCCGTGGTGGCCCTCCTGTCGGTGCTGCCGGGATGGCTGGCCCTGTTGGCAGCCAGTTTCTGTTTGGGACAAGCGGTCGGACTGGCGCCCACCGCGATCCCAGAGGAAGGGAATTAGTATCCTTTCAAGGCCAAGTTAGGAGTTTGCAGAGCGGCTTCCACCCGCTGCACCTGGGTTTTGAAGCTGCCGTCCTGCTCCAGCCATATCTGCCTCAAAGCCGGGGGGATCACGTCCAGGCCAAACCGAGGGCTCTTGGGGCGAAATTGCACGCAGGTGGAAGGACAGGCCAAGTAATCGACCCCCTGCCGGCGGCGGTGCAGGTCTTGGTGGATGTGGCCGAAGAGCACCAGGCGAATGTGGTCGAACTCGTCCAAAACCCCAAACAGCCGCTCCGGCTGCTGCAGGGCACTTTGGTCCAGCCAGGGAGAATCCACCGAAAAAGGAGGATGGTGCAAGGCCAGCAAAACATGGTGTTGGGCGGCTTTGCTCCGCTGCAATTCTTGTTTCAGCCACAGCAAAGTGCGCTCCGTCAGGTAGCCGCTGTCTTTGCCCGGCACTAGAGAGTTCAATAGAATCAAGCTCCAGTTCTCTCGACTGAAGCTTTTCTCCCCGTGTACCCGCTCGGCGCGGAGCTCTGAGTTCATGTTATGAAGGCGATCGTGGTTCCCCGCCAGCCAATAGGTGTCGATGGGAAGAGCTTGCAGATGCTCTCGCAAACGGGCGTAGGCGGCGGCGCTGCCATCTTGGGCGAGATCCCCGGTGAGCAGCAGCACATCCGGCAAGGGATCCAAGGCGGCAATGGCCTTTTGCACCTGCAGAAAAGAGGTCTCTGTGTCCACCCCCAGCAGCCGCTGGTGTGGCTTGGCAAACAGATGCAGGTCGCTGATCTGAACCACGTAAACAGTCATGGAAGCGGCTGGAGAGAGGCGGGATCCCCTCTATAAAAAACACCACCGTTTTAGCACCGGATTCCCGGCTGGGATCGGCAGGCAACTCCATCTGGAAGGCCCAGCTTTAACTTGCCCAAGTCCGCCCCGTCCCCTTCATGAGAAAATCCTCAAGAAAAAGCTTCAGGAAACATTTAGAGAACGGCCCACATTCCTAAAAGCGGCTTGCACCTGCGGCCAGCGGGATTCTTGGGTGGAGGCCGTCAGAGTATAAAGGCGATGGTGGCGCACGGTTACCGTCACCACTTCATGGCGAAGCTGGGATCCCATGTCGGTTTGGTATTCAAACAGGTAGTAGGGCTGACCTTGCCGCTCAAAGGCTTCGGCAGCCAACAGCTTGGCGGAGCGACCGGATCCCTCAGGAGCGATGATCTTCTCTGCCACCAACTGCCCCACCTCGTCCGGGCCACCCAGGTCGGCGATCGTCTCTCCCTTATCAAAGGGGGCGATCATCAAGCTGACATTCTCCGTCTCGTACACCAGGTCGCGCAGCAGCACCGTCGGCCCTTTCCCCGGCCCGAGCTTGAGCGCCACCATACCGTTGGGATAGGCAAAGGCAAAGGCCCCGCTGGGATCCCTGTAGGCCCGCAGGTTGGAGCCTGCAGAGCAGGCACTGGTCAAAAGGCTGAGGCAGACACAGAGCAGCAATAACGCTCTGGACAGCCGTAGAACCAATCGGGCAGAATGCCCGCCCTGTGCTGCTGACATCGCTGGGATCCTCCCCTCAGATGGGTTACCTATCCTTATCATCCTAGTACGAGCGCATCAGCGCTAGCCCGTTGACCCTCAATGGCAAGGCTCCCCCTTGTACAGCACGGCTACCGCATGGGCTCAGACGGAGATGTTCGGCCCAGTTGCCGAGGAACCCGGAAACAGGGGATCCCCAGAATGGGAAGCTGCTGCCGCTATTGAGGGAGCCGCTTCTCGAAGTCCAAATCTGGCAGCGGCAGGTTGGCCGGCGCGCCCCCCTGGCCCGTCAGCATCGCCAAGCGGCGAGAGATCTCATCGTCCATGGCCATCTCGTCCAGTTGAGCGGCAATTTGCTCGCTGCGATCTTCCGAAAGCTCGCTCAGGGCGCGGGCCTTGAGCTGGCGAGCCTGGACAGCGTTTTTGGCTGCCTCAAATTGCGACTTGGCTGAGTCGATGTTGTAGGAATTGTTGACACGGGTCATCTGCTCGAGAGCTTGGTTCACCTCGTTGATGTCTTTGAGGTTGCTCAGCTCGCTCTTGTAGGCGGCCAGTCGCTCCTTTTCGCGGGCCAGCTTCTGCTTGGCCGCGTTGACATAGCGCTCGGCAGTTTCCACATTCTCTTTGAGGGGGCCGAGAATGGCCTCAATTTGCAGCGCTTGGGACATGGCCAAGCGGGCCGCCTCTTGATCGCCCCGTTGGGCGGCCAGGCGAGCTTTGTTCTCCAGAGCCTGGTACTCCCGCACCTTTTGCATGTACTTCTGCTCGGCCCGCTGATAGGCAGCCACTTGGGTGGCAACGGCTTCGGTGAGACGCTGAACCGTTTCCTGCATGGTGCGCAGGGATTCTTCCGCCACCATCACTGCCCCTGTGCCCCCTTTGTCCACGGGGAGCCCCCACAGCCAGTTCCAAGTTCCGACGATGACGCTGCCGGCCCGTTGCCCGAAAATGCCGTAGATGATCTTGCGTGCACCCATGACCTGACCCTCCTGTTTGCTCTTGCCTCTACTGTATTTAACTTTCTCCGCAACTGACAGATCTTCTAGGGATCCGGCAAGTGGACAAATTCAAACCCCCGCTCCTTCAAAGCCGGGATCAACTGCCGCGCCACCTCAGCCACTTGGGATCCCCCCTGAACGCCATCGTGCAGCACGATCAAGGAGCCAGGCTGTACCTGGGCCAGCACCCGCTCCACCACCACCGCTACCGGTGGAGTCAGCCAATCCTCGGGTACCACGCTCCACATCACCGGACAAAAGCCCCAACGGCGCAGATCCACAAGCGTCTGCGGCCAAAACAAGCCATTGGGCGGGCGCACAGCCCGATAATCGCCGGGGATCCCGCCACAGGCAGCCACCAGGGCAGCTTGGCTGCGCTTCAGGCTCTGCCGCAGTTCGTCGGGGGCAAGCTGGGTAAAAGAGCGATGCTGCCAGCCGTGAAGGCCAATGCGGTGACCTTGCTGGCGGATCTGACGGGCTAGGTGGGGCCAGCGCTGCACCCGTTCTCCCAGGACAAAAAACGTGGCCGGCACCTGAAAATCCAGCAAAACCCGCAACAGAGCCGGGGTGTACTCGGGGTGAGGGCCATCGTCAAACGTGAGGGCCACCCGCCGAGCATGGGGATCTGCCGGCAGCTCCCACAGGCCCTCGGGAAAGAGGATCTTGAGGCCCCAATGCAGGGGTGGGTAGAAGAATGAGGGCAAGATTTGCCGAGAAGAAAAGAGCATTTCCGTTAGCCTGGCAAGTCTACAGATAGCTTGAGCCTAGAGCCAGTTCCCGGCAGCGTTGAGCGAGCAGTTGAAGCAACCCATTCAGCTAGAAACCGCAGAAGCCCCGCGCTCTGGCGTAGCTGGTCGCGAAGCGGGACGGAGTCCTTGCGTCGGGAGGAATGCGAGAAGCCGGACAACAATGTAGTTTACGTGTGACCGCCCACAGCAATCCAGTCGCAGCTTCTTCCAGCGTTAGCAATATAGGTCCATCTCTAGATCCATCTCTTGCGTAGGAAGGATCCCGCTTGGCTGAGGTTCACCTCATCAACTGCTGGGAAGCCAAGAGCCGGCACTAGGGCAAACTGGATCTATCTGGCCGTGCTGTCGCTATCTGGATCCCTTGCGGATCCCAACGAAGCAGTAAAATTGAGGTCAGGCTGACCGTAGAGGTGTCGAGTTGGCTGCCAAAGCCTGGAAACTGTTTTGAAAGCGAGGAAAACGCCGTGGAGCTAGCTGAGATTGAGGAGTTGATGAACAAAGCTGTGCAAGCCACACAGCGCTCCTTTAATACGGTACGCACCGGGCGGGCCAATGCCAGCCTGCTGGATCGCGTGCAGGTGGAGTACTACGGCGTGCCCACTCCCCTGAAGGCCTTGGCCAGCCTTACCACGCCAGACTCCAGCACTCTCTTGATCCAGCCCTTTGATCCCTCGACCTTGGCGGCCATTGAGCGGGCTATTGTCGCCTCTGACCTGGGCTTAACCCCCAGCAACGACGGTAAGGTGGTGCGCCTCAACATTCCCCCTCTGACGGAAGAACGCCGCAAAGAGCTGAGCAAACAGGTGGCCAAACTGGCCGAAGAGGGTCGGGTCTCGATCCGCAACATCCGGCGGGATGGCATCGACTCGGTGCGCAAGCGGGAGAAAAACGGCGAGCTGTCGGAAGATGAATCCAAAAGCTTGCAAGAGGATATCCAGAAACTGACCGACCGCTACATCAAGAAAATCGATGAGCTGCTGGCAGAAAAAGAAAAGGAACTGACCACTCTTTAAGGCTTTGTCCTTGAAGCACCCCTGCCAATTCATTTTTGGCCCACAGCAGTCAAGCGGCAGTTCTCTCCCTGTGGCCGGGATCCCAGGTTGGGCCAGGATGGAAGGAAGAAGGCGGCGGGCATAGCTGTCCATGGATCTAATCCTGTGCCATCAAGCGGCGGACTTCGACACCTTGGGGGCAGCGGTGGGGGCAGCGCGCCTGTACCCGGGAGCCCGCATTGCCTTGACCGGGGGATCCCTGCCGGGGGTACAGGAGTTTTTGGCCCTGTACCGGGATGAATTTCCCCTCATCGAGCTGCGTTCGGTGGATCCCCGCCAGGTGCAGCGGTGGATTGTGGTGGATTGCCACGATCCGGATCGCCTGGGCAAGGCCGCCGCTTGGGTGAATGTCCCCGGCGCGCAGATTGAGATTTTCGACCACCACCTCCAGGATCCGGAAACCCCGCCAGATTGCTTTTGGCCGCAGCAGCAGGTTACCTGCCATATCGAGGCTGTGGGATCCACCTGTACATTGCTGGTGGAGCGGCTGCAGGCTGCCGGGATCCCCCTCAGCCCTTTTGAGCGGCTGGCGCTGGCCTTGGGCATCCACATGGACACCGGATCCCTGACTTTCCCGGAAACCACCGCCCGCGATGCTGCCGCCCTGAGCTGGCTGTTGCAGCAGGGGGTAAACCTGGTCTTGTTGCGGCGCTTTTTGGGGGATGGCCTCACCCCCCAGATGCGCGAACTGCTCAGCCAGGGGCTGGCCCAGATGCAGGTAGAGCAGGTGGGGGAGTATCGCCTGGGAACGTGGCTGCTGGAGCTGCCGGAGTTTGTGCCCGGCTTGGCCGGCTTGGTGATGCGGCTGATGGATCTGACGGGGGTGGACGTGCTGCTCTTGGTGGCGCGGCAGGGGGAGCGGCTGAGCCTGATCGGGCGGGCACGGCAGGAGTTTGCCCGCCTGAGCCAGGTGATGGCCCTCTACGGTGGCGGCGGCCACGACTGTGCAGCGGCGGCCACGCTGAAAGCCAGCCCCGACCAGCCTTTGCCCGACCCGGCCCAAGTCCTGGCGGCCCTCAGCCAGGCGGTCAAAGCGCGGATCCCACCCCCGGTGACGGCCAAAGACTTGATGTCGGCCCCGGTGCGCACCATCCGACCGGAGATCACCATCGACGAGGCGCAGCGGGTGCTGTTGCGCTATGGCCATTCTGGCCTGGTGGTGGTGGATGCCCAAGGCCGCTTGGTGGGGGTGATCTCGCGGCGGGATATCGATATCGCCCTGCACCACGGGTTTGGCCATGCCCCTGTCAAGGGCTACATGACCACCGACGTCAAGACGCTCTCCCCCGACACGCCGCTGGCGGAGATCCAGCGGTTGATGGTGCAGTGGGATATTGGCCGCCTGCCCGTGCTCCAGGATGGCCAGTTGGTGGGCATCGTGACCCGCACCGACGTGTTGCGGCATCTACACGAGCTGCCGGCCCTCTCGCCGCAGTTGGCTTCCCCTGCCCTTTCCTGCCCTCTGGATCTCACCTTCGCGGCTCTGTCGGAACGGCATCGACAGTTGCTGGAGCAGGCCGCCCGCATCGCCGATGAAAAGGGCCTGAGGGTGTATCTGGTCGGGGGAACGGTACGAGATCTGTTGCTGCACCGGTGGGGGCGCCCGCCCTCACCCAACCTGGAGCGGCTGGATCTGGACTTGGTGGTGGATGGGCCTTACCCCTTGGCTATCGCCGGGACAGATCCCCCAGGCTGGGGCTTGATTTTGGGACAAGCGCTCAAACAGCACTTCCCAGAAGCGCGGCTGGAGATCCACGGCAAATTCCAAACGGCGGCTTTGATCTGGCCAGGCGGCTTTTGTGTGGATATCGCCAGTGCCCGCACCGAGTTTTACCCCTACCCGGCCTCGCCCCCCGAAGTGGCCATGGGATCCATCCAACAAGATCTCTACCGGCGGGATTTTTCCATCAACGCCCTGGCCCTGCGCCTCAACGGCCCCCAGCGGGGACAGGTGCTGGATTTTTTCGGCGGACAAGCGGATCTGCAGCAGGGGATCATCCGCGCCCTGCACCCCAACAGCTTCATCGAGGATCCCACCCGCATCTATCGAGCAGTGCGCTTTGCGGTGCGCCTGGGCTTTAGCTTGGACTCGACCACAGAAAAATGGATCCGCGCTGCCGTGGCCAGTGGCCTGCACGATGCTGTCGGCGGGGATCGCCTCAAGCAAGAGCTGGCCTACATTTTCCAATCCCGCGATTGGCCGCAGGCTTTTGAGCGGCTGGCGGAATGGGGAGCCTTGCGCTGTATTCACCCCGACCTGGAGTGGGATCCCTCCCTGTGTCGGCGGTTGCAGCGGGTGGGCCGCTGGGCCCATCACTTTCGCCGCCGCTATCCCGAGCTGGGCTCCCAGGAGATCTGGCAACTGCGCCTCGAGGCTCTCCTCCTCACACTGCCCCAAGCGCCCCAGGTAGCCAACCAGCTCCACCTCACCCAAGCGGGCGTCGAACGCCTCAGCCAGTTCCCCCACTACCAAACCCTGCTGGCCCAACTGAATTCTGGATCCCTGTCTCCTGCCCAGGTGGTGCAACGGCTGCAGGGGCTGCGGATCCCGGCGGTGATTTTGTTGGCCAGCCTTGCCGACAAACCGGCCCGGCGACTGATCTGGCGCTACTTGCAGGAGTGGCACTGGGTCAAGCCGCTCCTCAACGGCCATGACCTGCGTCGTCTGGGCTATAGGCCAGGTCGCTCTTTCCAGGCGATCTTGGAGCAACTGCGTTGTCTCACCCTCAACGGCGAACTCACCACCCCGGCAGAAGCCGAAGCCTGGCTACAAGAACACTTTCCCTTGCCGCCAGCTCAACCCAGCGAGGAGCCCCATCAATCGAAATAGAAGAGAGTTACCAACTTGTGTTGCTCCTCGGCGTGCTTACAGGCATCCAGGAGCGTGACGCTGTCGTGAAAGACAAAGCAGATCAACTGCTGACACTTGCTGATGATCTCCAGATTGCACAGGCGGCTGGCTTCTGCCAGGGGAAGGTGGTCATTTTCGGGGTGCTCTACCAAATGCAGCACCTGCTCCAGGCTGGCCCGCGACTCTGCCGGCTGTCGCTCCAGGCTTTGCGGCAAGATCACCGTCAGCGATTTCATGTCCGCCCGCATCGCCCCCCGAATCACGGCCAGGTTGGTGCCAATGGCCCCAGAGGTGAGGATCTGGTTGCCGGTGAGGGCCAAAGCATAGCTGAGGGTCTCGATGAGGTACTGGTGGGTGATGGGCACGTGACGACTGCCCAGGATTGCCACTCGTTTCGGCCCAACTTGCTGAATCGCGGCCAGCTCCTGCAAAAAGGTGTCAACGCTGGTGGGAAGATCAATAGACTGGGTCAACGGGATCCCTCGGCAAACTTTCAAGATCTTGGCTAGGCTATGCTAGCCCAATTTTTCGCCTTGGGATCCGGCCTTATTGGGTCGCGGCCTCTACCAGCGCAACAGCGCGGCTGCTCCTTGGAATTCGTGGAGCAAGCGGTCTTCGGCCTCGCCACGGACAAACTCCAGCTTGGCGCCAAAATCGCGGGCCAGCACCCAGACCTGATCCCGCAGCGCCACCGGTTGCGGCTCTGGGCAGAGGAGCCGGGCCATCTCCTGGGTTCCCCCCACCGAGCCGTCTGGGCAGCGCCAGATGGTAGTCTCCAACCTCCAGGGCAGGACGAGAATTTCCACCCGACCCAGTTGGAGAGCGTCCAGCACCGCGTCCACGCCCCAAGCGCCGGGCTGCTCCCGAATCCGCTCCAACAAGGCCAGTTCCCCTCGGCGCTCGGCGGCCTCCAGGACGGGCAGCACCCGCTCGAGGATGTCTTGCGGTGTGGGGGCGTGGAAATTGGTCGGATGCCCCACCCGCGCGACGATGCGGCTGCGCAAGCCGCGGTTGAGGTAGCCCTCAAAGTGAGACACCTGCCAGGCTTCGCCCATAAGCACCAGGCGCTCGATGCCCAGGCGATCCACCGCTTTGTCGAGGGCGTGGGCCAGGCGCACGTAAAGCTTGTGCATCCAGAGGCTGACCTTGGCCGCTTCCCGCTCCTTGGGGGAGAGTTTGTCGAAGGTGCCGCCGCTGCGGGCGCGACGCTCGGCAACGACATTCTCGATGCGGCCGGCCAGCTCCTGGAGTTCTCGCCACTCGTCGGCGCTGATGTTGGCAAAGACTTCCGTGTCCTCCCGCAGTTCTCCCAAAAAGAGCTCGTAGAAGTGCCACCTGGCCCCGGACAGGTGCAACACCCCGGCCCGCTCATATTCATCGAAGGCGAAAATCAAAGGGGTCAAGTACGGCTCACCCCAGCGGGCTTCTACCCGCCCGTGGGCCAGATCCACTACGGGCAGCTCCACCTGCAGGTCGATTCGACGCAGCACTAGCTTGCCATCAGCGTTGCGGCTGGCAAAAAGAACTAGGGTGCGGGCGGAAGGGCGCTCCTGTTCCAGCAGGGCAAGGATTTGCTCGTAGAGAGAAGGATCCCGCTTGCCCTCCCGGAACTCCGGCAGCTCTTTGATAGCGTTCTTGATGCGTCCCACCCAGGCAAGGCGGGCGTTTTCAGGACGGGCAGGGTTGATGTCGGCGTATAACGAGAGCACCGGCGTGCTGCTGTCGCCAAAGGCAGCTTGCAAATCCCGGATCAGGGTGTTGAGCTCGTCCATGGTTTTGAAAGGGCTTCACTGCAAGATATCTAAAGTAGGGAATGCGACGGCAGATCCCTCAAGGGATCCCACGCAAGATGGAGCTCAGTTGGGCTTGGCCTTGGGGAGAAGATTCTGCCTGGATCTGGATAGTGTAGCTCATGTGGCTGTGAACACCCCTGCCCAGCCAATGGCCGTAGATAGGAGCGGCATCTCTGGGGTAGGCGCTGGCCGCCAAAGCCACATGGCCATCGGCCACGGCCAGCCCTTGGGTGGGATCGAACCCCCGCCAACCGGCCCCCGGCAGATACACCTCTGCCCAGGCGTGCAGATGACGATGCACAGGCTCTGTGGTCTCCCCCGCCGGCTGCGAAGAACCGACCTGGTAGCCACTGACAAAGCGTGCGGCCAAGCCTACGGTGCGGCAGACCTCCATAAACACCAGCGTCAGGTCACGGCAGGCGCCGGTTTTGCGCTGCCAGGTCAGGCCGGCGGGCCAAGGATCCCCCTTTTCCCGCAAGATGTGGCGGCACTCGGAGTAGATGCGTTGGTTAAGCGCCGGCAAAAAAGCCGTCGTCTCCCCCTGCACCTGATCCCAGAGCTCCCAGGCCAGGCTTTGGATGCCGGCATCTGCCTGGGTCGCCAGATAGGGCTGCAGTTGGGCTGCCAGCGTGCTGGGGTAGTTGATGGGAAGGTGGGTGGCCCAATCGCAGAGCAGATAGTCAAAGGGGTTGCGCCGCAGGGTGACCACGGTGGACTGGGTTTGGATGCGCAGATGTTCGGTGGGATCCCCAAACCAGAGCTGAACCGCCGCGTTGCCATCCAGATCCACCAGCTCCGATTGGCCTGCCGGGCGGGGATCCACCTGCAGATCAAAGGCCAAGAGGGCTTGGATCCCGTTGCAACGGGGTCGCAAGCGCACAGTGTGGGGCTCCAGTTGCACCGGACAACTGTAGCGGTATTCGATGAAATGGCGGATTTGAATTTGCACGGTTCGGTGAATGGATACTCCTCAGAGCCGGCCCAACCCCAGACGAACTAGGGATGGTCTTGCTTGGCCTGTTGCCAGAGAACTTCCAATTCCTGGAGACTGCGTCCTTTGAGCATGGAGCCTTTGCCATCGCCGGGCATGGATCCTGTCGGCTCCTGGGCCAGCTCTTCCATGCGCAAAAAACGACGGGCAAAACGCAGGTTGGTCTGAGCCAGCGCTTGGGCAGCATCCAAGCCATAGCAACGGCCCAAGTCGACCAGAGCAAACAGCAGATCCCCCAACTCGGCTGCCTGTCGGGCCGGATCGGGGGGATCCCTTTCCAATTCTTGGCGCAGCTCGGCTTCTTCCTCGCGGATCTTGGCCCAGATCCCCTTCACCGTTGGCCACTCAAATCCCGCTCCCACCACCTTTTGGGAGATCTTCAGAGCAGCCATCAGGGGGGGCAAACTTTGAGCATAGTGGAGCAGCTTTTGACCAAGGCTTTGATCCGGTTGCTCCTCTTGCTTGATCTGCTCCCAAGAGCGGTGCAGCTCGGCCAGGTCTGCCGGCACAGCCTCCCCAAATACGTGGGGGTGACGACGGATCAGCTTATCGGCAATCCGCGCCGCCACAGCTTCCAGATCAAAGTGGTTCTGCTCGGCAAAGATCTGCGACTGCAGCACCACCTGCAACAACAAATCCCCCAGCTCATCGGCAATCGCTGCCGGATCCCCGCCGCGAATGGCCGCTACCGCCTCATACGCCTCTTCGAGAATGTAGGGAGTAAGAGACTCTGGAGTTTGGGCCCGATCCCAAGGGCAGCCGTCGGGAGCACGCAACCGAGCCACAATCGCCGCCAAACGACTCAGGTGCAGAGTAGAGGCGGGACGCTCCAGATAAAGGTGGGCAAAATGGCCCGTTGTCTGCGGATCCCAGCTTTGAAGCGTCAAGGGGCCGGCCACCACCTCTAAGCCTTCTGCCAGCAGCGTAACAGACTGGACAGGGGCACAGACCTGTTGCAGAAAACGGCGCAACTCCCCCAGATCCTTTCCCCCACAGCTTTTCAGCAGCAGGGATCCCTGCTCCGCAGTAGACCACCGAGCCAGCGCCTGTTGCCAGTCGGGCTGAAGACTATCCAGCGTTTGCAGCATGGTCAAAAGGGTAGGTGCGGCCCAAATCCAAAAGGCGGCTGAGCTGCTCTAGATCGATGAAACTCAACTCCAAAAGAATCATCAGCAACGGCCCTTGCTGGCGATGCTGCAGCTTTTTGGCCAAACTCAGTTGAGAACGGTCGATAATACCCGTTTCCAACAGATATTCCTCAAGGGCTGGGGGGGGAATCGGATCTAGCATGGTCGTTTCGCGGCGCTGAAGAAGGACGACTGTGAAAACTGAGAAGATAGTCAACCAATGTAACTATTCTTAACACTCCTATAGGATTTCGGCAAAGATCTGGCCAGCGAGTGGGCCAAAGGCCGGTTTGCCAAGCCCTGCGCCCACAGCTCCACAGCGAGAAAACCCCTAGATTACTCGGGTAAATGAGGTTTTCGTATCCAAAGATACAAAAAACAGTTGGAAGAGGTCATGGTATGATAGCAGACTCACGAACAGTTGGCAGCATCTCAAAAGGCTGGCTAGCTTTTCCTCTTGGGAAAAACCAGGGAGCTTGAGCAAGATGTTACCTTTTTATCCTGGCAACTTCGGTACTTAAGATAAAAATCTTACATTAATGGCTCAGGGATCCAGTGGGTTCTGGGCTTTGCCTTGTTGTTTGGGTCGGGTCAGGTTTCGGGCCTGCACCGGCCTAGGTCTCGGCTAAGCTAGAGATGGTTGCAGCATGAACTCTCCCTATGTCTGAAGCTCAGGGGTTACTGCCGGTGGGGGCGACGGTTCAGGTGGTGGAGATACCGCCCTATCTAAAGACGGCTGACCCGATGCCGATGTTGCGCCCGGCCCATTTGATCCGCTTGCACGAACAAGGGGTGATCCTGCAGCGGCGGCTGTTGGGCACCTATTGTGTGCAATTTGCCAATGGCGTCTTTCTCATCGACGGGAAATATATTGCCCCGGTGGGATCCCTGTCTTAACGGGCCCATCTCTCTTCCAAGGCAGCTCGATGGGTTTTTGGGATCGGACAGCTTGCTGCAGAATTGAGTTTTCACCTTACCGGCGGACTTTCGCGGTAGATTAAAGTGTGCCAATTGAGGTTGGATCAAGGTTTGGCTTATCCGCTGGGATCCGCCTTAACTGGCAGCAATTGGTTCTTCTGCTTCTGTTGCCCTCCATCCCACAAGACCAGCGCTGCTTATGCCCAGAGTTATCGTTACAGATCCCATCGATCAGGCGGGGATCGATATCCTCTCTCAAGTGGCTCAGGTGGATGTGCAAACCCAGCTCACCCCAGAGCAGTTGATCGCGGTTATCCCCAGCTACGATGCCATCATGGTGCGCTCCGGCACACGGGTCACCCGCGAGGTGATCGAGGCGGGGACGAACTTGAAAATCATCGGGCGGGCGGGTGTTGGAGTCGATAACATCGATGTGCCTGCCGCAACCAAAGCCGGGATCCTGGTGGTCAACTCGCCCGAGGGCAACACCATTGCCGCTGCCGAGCACGCCATTGCTTTAATGATGGCCCTCTCGCGCCACATACCGGATGCCAATGCCTCTCTGAAAGCGGGCCAATGGAATCGGCAGGAGTTTGTCGGCGTAGAAGTCTACAAAAAAACCCTGGGGATTGTGGGATTGGGGCGAATTGGCTCCCACGTGGCCCAGATTGCCAAGGCGATGGGGATGAAGCTGCTGGCCTACGACCCCTACCTCTCCATGGAGCGGGCAGAGCAACTGGGGGTGCGCCTGGTGGACTTCACGACTTTGGTACAGGAATCGGACTACATCACTCTGCACATTCCCAAAACGCCTGAAACCACCAACCTGTTCAACGCCGAAACCTTCCGTATGATGAAGCCGACTGCTCGCCTAATTAACTGTGCCCGTGGCGGCTTGGTGGATGAACAGGCGCTGTACGAAGCCCTGAAATCCGGCCAAATTGCCGGAGCCGCTTTGGATGTCTTTGCCAACGAGCCGCTGAAGGACTCTCCGCTGTTTTCTTTGGGCAAGGAAGTCCTGCTCACCCCCCACCTAGGGGCCTCCACCGAAGAAGCCCAGGTGAATGTGGCTATCGACGTGGCCGAGCAGATCCGCGATGTGTTGCTGGGGCTGCCGGCCCGCTCTGCCGTGAATATCCCCGGCTTACAGGCAGAGGTGTTGCAAAACCTGAGACCCTACCTGGACTTGGCCGAAACCTTGGGCAACTTGGTTGGCCAGTTGGCTGGGGATCGCGTCAACCAGTTGGAGATCCGCCTGCAGGGAGATCTGGCGGAAAAAGATGGGCAGCCGATCGTCATTGCCGCCCTCAAAGGGCTTTTGACGCTGGCGCTGCGGGAACGGGTCAACTACGTCAACGCCTCCATCGAGGCCAAAGAACGGGGCATTCGGGTGGTGGAAACTCGAGATCCCTCCTTGAAAGATTATTCGGGATCCCTGACGTTGATTGCCCATGGCCCCAATGGGATCCGCTCCGTTTCGGGGGCGTTGATCGGGGAGCGAGAGGTGCGGATTACCCAGATTGACGAGTTCCCGGTGAATGTGCCCCCTTCCGCCAACATGCTGATGACCCTGCACCGAGATATGCCCGGGATCATCGGGCGAATTGGCACCCTGCTGGGAGCCTACAATGTCAACATCGCCAGCATGCAGGTGGGCCGCAAGATCATCCGCGGCGATGCAGTAATGGTGCTCAGCTTAGATGATCCCCTGCCAGATGGGATCCTAGAAGAGGTACTCAAGCAGCCGGGCATTCGCGACGCTTTTGTGGTGAACCTCTAGAGCCGCTGGTAGCGATCCCCAAACCTCACTTCCCCTAGCTAGCGAGACGGAGTCTTGGCTTGAGCCAGAGCGATCTGTCCTTAAACCTGCCTCAGATCCCAGACTGGGATTGGCCGGCGTTTCTGGAGTCGCTGGGCCATTTTGGTGTGGATCTCAGCCTGGAGCGCATGCAAGTCCTGCTGCAGCGCCTGGGTCGGCCCCAAGCCGGGATCCCGGCTATCCACGTGGCCGGCACCAACGGCAAGGGATCCGTCTGTGCCTGGGTCAGCCACGTGCTGTGGGCAGCGGGCTATCGCGTCGGTCGCTACACCTCTCCCCATTTGGTGGACTGGCGGGAGCGGATCTGGCTGAACGGGGAGTACATTTCTGCCAACGACTGGAGCCAAGCGTTGGCCCAAGTGCGCGACTGCCTACAAACCTATGCTCCTGGCGAGGCTTCTCCCACCCAGTTTGAGGTCATCACCGCTGCCGCTTGGCTGTACTTCCGCCGGCAAAAGGTGGACGTGGCAGTGATAGAAGTGGGCTTGGGTGGTCGGCTGGATGCCACCAATGCCGGGATCGAGCCCGTGGTGACCGCCATCACCTCCATCGGCTGGGATCATTGGCAGCGCTTGGGCAACAGCCTGCCCCGAATTGCCTCTGAAAAGGCGGGTATTCTCAAGCCAGGGATCCCAGCAGTGTGCGCACCCCAAACCCCAGAGGTTACAGCAGTTATCCGAGCCAAGGCAGAGCAGTTGCAAAGCCCCCTACGGGTGGTTGAACCCCTGCAATGGTTGCAACCCCAAACCGTCCGATGGCGAGGGCAGATCCTCACCTTGCCCCTCAGCGGCGATGTACAACTCACCAATGCAGCGGTAGCCCTTGCCGTTGTGGAAACCCTACAACAACAGGGCTGGCAGATCCCCGATGCCGCCGTAGAAAAGGGGTTTGCCATCACCCGCTGGCCGGGGCGCTTACAACGGGTGCAGCTTGGTTGCCGCCAGTTGCTGATGGATGGAGCCCACAACTTACCCGCCGCCCAGGCTCTCCGTCGTTATCTAGACAAGCACCAACCTGGATCCCTTGCCTGGTATGTCGGTATCCTCAGCACCAAGGATGTCAAAGGTATTCTCAGCACCCTGCTGCGACCGGGAGATTCCTTCTTCGCCTTGCCAATTGCCGGACACTTAGGGACAGATCCCGAACAACTGGCCCAACTGGCCCAAACCCTGCAACCCCATCTCGCTTCAGCACAAGCATTGCCCGATTTGTCTACTTTTTGTGTTCAGATGCAGGAGTCTCAAGCTGTTGGGGAGCCACCGGCTGTGGTTTGCGGGTCTTTGTATCTATTGGGCCAAGTGATGCGGGAATGCTTGGGATGGGGATTGGCCCGTTGACAGCGGGGTTGAGCAAAGACTAGCCCCCCCGTTGGGTGGTGGGGGGGCAGAGGTGAGCCTGGCACCGAGCTAGGTTACCGGCGGGTCACCCCAC
>NZ_JANSJC010000036.1:0-18280 GCF_047462375.1 Synechococcus sp. H55.8
ACATCCAGAATCAGTCAGAGGGTGCTATCCATCCCCACCGTATAGACGGTGGGGAATTCCGCACCTTACGTTAAACAAAGTTTGAGATATTCCCTTGCTGCTGCGCCTCGCTTGCCATCTCTAACCCAGCAATGCAAACGCGATTAAAACCTACCTCTCTCCCAAGAGAAGTCTGGGATCCCTGCTGTGAAAAGCTTGAAGAATATCTTGCTGAAATGACTGAGCCAATGAGCTGGGCTCCTCACCTGCCATCGGGAAAAGCCGTCTGGCCGGCAAGAAGCGTTCACTGTCTCTGCAAGTCAACAGACAGCGCTTCAAAGTTGTTGTGTGATTCTCCAGATCAGGCGATCATTCGCTCAGATTTGGGGGGAAGCAAGCTGTTGTCAAATACTTTCTCCAGAGGCGGTTTGGCAGAGAGGCCAAAGCCATCCACCACCTGAGCAATCGCGGTTTCCATCCGGGCAGGCACCACGTCCCCCAAGCCAATTTCCCGCACCTCCTCGGTAACAAACAGACGCGGCATAGCTAGGGTGAGACGCAGTTTCTCAATGGCAGTGTCCAGCACCTGCCCTTCGGCTTTGGCTTTGTCCAAAAACGCCAACATATTGCCGTCGGGGTCGCGGATGGTGTCTTGCCAGCCCTTGACGTAGGCCCTCAAGAAAGCTTTGAGTTGCTCCGGCTTCTCGCGCAGCAGTTGCACACGGGTGATGACGGCATTACCGTACAGCTCAAGGCCATAGTCGTTGTAGAGAAAAGGCGTGATGTCGTTCAAGCTAACGCCACCCCGCACCAAATTGGGCATGGCCGAGGTCATAAAGCCGCTAATTGCGTCCACCCGGCCTTGGATCAGGAAGGGCTCGCGTAACTGTGGCTCCATGGTTAGCCACTCTACTGAAGCCGGATCGATGCCGACTTGCTTGGCAAACACCGGCCAGAGCCGACGCGGCGCATCTCCTGCGGGCGCCCCCAGCTTCTTGCCCGCCAGTTGGGCCGGCTCTGTAATGCCTCTGCCTTTCAGGGTATAGATGCCGAAGGGAGAGCGGTTGAAGTGAACAAAGATCGCCACCAGGGGCACATCCGGGTTTTTGGCGTTGAACTCGATCATGGAGTAGGGATCCCCTTCCCCCAGGTCGTACTGGCCAGCAGCAATCTTAGTGATGGAATCGGCAGAGCCAAAGCCGCGCTCGTAGGTTACTTCTAGCCCCTCTTCAGCAAAGTAGCCCTTCAAGATCGCAGTTCCAAGGGGGGTATCCATCGAGGAAGGCAACCAAGAAAGGGTGAACTTCAGGGGTGTCAGGCCCTGGGAAACCAGAAGCGGCCCGCGGCTCTGAGCCTTGGCCTTTAGCCCGCCAACGGCCACCAGAGAGGCAGCCGCAGCAGCAGATTGCAGGAATTGGCGACGCGACGATTTCGAGATGGACATATTCCGTATGCTCCGCAGCACCTGGCTCAGTAGGGATCCGCAAGGGGAAAGGTGGCCAAGAATGAGGCGACGACCCCAGAAGGTCAGCTTAGCAAGACAGAGTCAAACTTCTGTATTCGAGAATACCTTTACTGCTGAGGAAAGCCCCTTTCCGCAAAAGTGGGAACTTGGTCTATCCTTTTCCGGTTCAGGCCGAGAGAAAGGAAAAGCAGGCACAAAAAAGGCAGGGTTGACTTGTCCCTGCCGAGAAGTTCGAGAGCTGAGAGCACGCTCTCCTTGTCGCAATCGCTGCATCAAGGCGCGGTTCCGTTTGTCCAGTTGGCGCTTACGTGCCGATCCCCCGCGACCGCGACGGTTTCTGCCCTGATGGCGGGGAGATTCATGAGATTTCAACAGCATGGGATCCCCTTGCTCAATTAAACAGACCTGGCCGATTTTAGACGAAACCTCAGACGTTGACAGTAGGGAAAACCGCCTGCTGGAGAACTTCGCCCTGGGACAGCCAGTCTTTGAGGCGATGGGTGGCTCGGCAGTCATCCTCGTTGTAGATAAGCGAGTGCTCCAAATAGCGGCGCTCCCGCGTTTCCAGCCATTGGCTATACCAATAAATAGACTGGGCGCCATTGGCATCGGGCAGCCGCCACTCGAAACCCAACCAGCGGGCGATGTTCTTTAGGGAATAGCTCTCAATCGGCAGCACCACCGAGCGCTGTACCCAGGCGTGCAAATCCACAAAGCGCTGCAACAATTGCCTCACCTGACGGGGATCCGTGCGGTATTGCTCCCCCAGTCGTCGGCAGGTCTGCACCTCAAAGCCGTGAAAATGGTAGATAGGGGCGTCGGGATAGCGTTGTGCCAGTTGCAGAAACTGCTCCCAAGCTTGCCCTTCTTCCCGCGGGTCGGCAGCCAGGCAACCGTGGTAGTTCGCAACCTTTGTCCCCTCGGCTTGCTCTACCACCAGCAAGCCCAGCAGGTAGGCGACGTTGTGGCGGGGATCCGCCTCGATATCGAAGTACAGCTCTACGGGTGTTGTGGGCAACGGGGGAGACTGAATCCAGAGGGGCCGGCGGCTGAGGGTGGCACGGGCTTGTAGCTGCAGTTGTAGGGCCACGCCGGCTCCCAGCTTGGGGATGGCTTGCAGCATTTCTAACTGGGCGTTGGCCAAAGCCTCAATCGAATCGATCCCTGCCTCTTGCAAAAGGGGATAGCGGGATCCGGTTACGCCCGGCAGCAAAGTGAGGGGCTGGGCAACGGCGTTCAATTGCCGACAGTGCTCCCGCCAGTGGCAAAGATGACAGCGGCTGCGGGCCATAAACACCTGCGGCGGCTCTGGTTGGTTGAGAGTGCCCAGATACTCTTGCAGCAGGCGGCGTACCTGGGCGCGGCGGCGGCTTAGGTGGACAGGGTGCCACTTTCCATCTTTTAAAATCAAAAAGCCACGCTTGGGCACCTGCCCCTGCAGGGATCCCAGCAATTCTGCCTGCAGCGCCAGCAACAATTCGTACTCCGGTTTGGGGCGCTTGCCAATGCGAATGTGTACCGGCCAATAGGAAGGTTGGACGGCGTGCCGCCTCCTGCCAACGAGAGCGGGATCCCGAATGAGAAGATCCAGTGAGCTGCTCACCCAGACGGAGCGGAACTCTGGCCCAAACTCCCATGGTGTCTTGCCGACGCCGCCCCAGTCCTCTGCAGCCTGGTCAGGATCTGGCTCAAGTGAGGCGCCAACATCAGGCTCCAAACCTGCCAGCTCCTCAGTGCTGCTCGAATCCAGTTGCCAGAACAGCTCTGCCAGGATCTGGCCGCCGTAGATCCGCTCCGCTCCTGCCGCCATAGCCGCCAAGAGGGCCCCGTTGCCCGGCGTCACCTGTTCGCCGGGAAATCGTTCCAGCACGGCAGCTTGCAAAGCTTGGCGATCCCGACGCCATTGCTCCAGCAGGTTTTCCGGCGGCAGCTTGGCTTCTTGAGGCCCAAACCGATCTAAGTAGGGCAGGCGCCGGCAGCGAAAAAAAGCCAGCAACTCCTCTGCGTCAACAGAACCCTGCTGTGCTGCTGCAACGCGGAACTCCAAGGGCGGACGACCTCAAGCTCTGCTGCCATTGTGGCACGCCTTTTGGGGATCCCTTAGGACTTGCGATCCTGGGCCGGCAAAAGGTGAGCGATGAGGCGCTCCACCGTTTCCGCTTGGCAGCGAGCCGTCTCCGCCTGCTGCTGGCAAACGGCCTTCAACTCCCCCAGCCAGGCAGTTTGCTCTTGGGTCACCTGCACCTGTCGCTGGACAATATCCTTCAAATGAGACAGGTCGTCTTTGATGAGATTGACGGCTTCAGCCAAAGTCAGCACCGCACCCACCAGGCGATCGAGGCGGAAGTCAATTTGGTCAAGTCGGTCTTTGTTTTGCATCTGGATATCCGTGGGTGAACGCTATCGGTGTGTTTTGAATCGAGAGAGAGGAACTTTACTGAAGAGGAGTTGGGGTTCGACAGCCGCGCCTGCCCACCTTGCGTTTTTATTGTTACCCATCAGCTGTGCCGATACCTGAGCTATTCAGCGCAATTTACTGTGCTAAGTATGGTTTTTTTCATAGCTTGGTCTCATAAGTTTACTTCTGTAAAAAACTTGTCATTCTACAATACTGACGGGAAAGCGATGGTGAGCGAGATCATAGCCACAGAGAAGTTGAAAAAGCGAAAAGGGATAGCCGCCAAGGCCAGGGATCCCGCCCAGAAACCTGTTTTGGCGTATGCTAAAGGAGAAAGATTTCTTTACACCCGCAGATGGAGCCGACCATAACCGCTCTTTCGATGGCCCCGGCCCTGCCCCAGACCCAGCCGGCAGCAGTGGAAATGCAGGGGGTGTGGAAGCGCTTTGGGCAGCAGGTGGCCGTGCAGGACCTGAGCCTGCGGATCCCGCAGGGGGAGGTGTTTGCCCTGCTGGGGCCCAACGGCGCCGGCAAATCCACCACCATCCGCATGCTCACCAGCCTCACCCGCCCCAGCCAGGGATCCATCCGGGTGGGAGGGTATGACGTGGTGCGGGATCCCTTGGCGGTGCGGCGGCAGATTGGGGTGGTGTTGCAGCCCATCACCCTGGAGGCAGAGCTGACGGTTTGGGAAAATCTGGAGTTCCATGGGCGCATGCACCACATCCCCAACCCGGAGCGGCAGCGGCGCATCGACGAGTGGCTGGAGTACGTGAAGCTGGCCGACCGCCGGCAGGACAAGGTGAAGACCCTCTCCGGCGGCATGAAGCGGCGCTTGCAAGTGGCCAGGGCGCTGTTGCACCGGCCGCAAATTTTGTTTTTGGACGAGCCGACCGTTGGGTTGGATCCCCAGGCGCGGCGGCTGTTGTGGGAGATCCTGCGGGATCTGAATCGGCAGGGGATGACCTTGCTGATTACTACCCACTACATGGAAGAGGCCGAGGAGCTGTGCGACCGCATCGGCATCATGGACGGCGGGAAGTTGATCGAGTTGGGCAGCACCGACCAGTTGCGGGCGAAGTACGGGGAAGCTCTGCTGGTGCGCTCCCGCCCTGGCCAGGAGGTGAGCTACACCTTTTTCCCCAGCCTGGCGGAAGCCCAGCGGCAGTTGGAAGCCGAACCCGACAAGACCGGCCTGATGGTGCGCCCTGCCAACTTAGAAGACATTTTTGTGCGTCTGACAGGCCGTCGCCTCGATTAGCGCGCTCTCTCCCTTTGAAAGAGGGAGGTTACGGTTTTTCCTCTCCCCATCCCTCTTTGGGAGTGGGAGGCTCGAACTTGTAGCCAACGCCGCGCACGGTGCGGATCAGTTCCGGT
This sequence comes from Synechococcus sp. H55.8, assembly GCF_047462375.1. Lineage (NCBI taxonomy): Bacteria > Bacillati > Cyanobacteriota > Cyanophyceae > Synechococcales > Synechococcaceae > Synechococcus > Synechococcus sp. H55.8. The sequence goes on from NZ_JANSJC010000036.1 coordinate 5,220, forward strand.
TGGCTGGTATCGGTTTCCAGCTTCTTGCGAATTTGGCCGATGTGGACATCGACCACCCGTTCATCTCCCTCGTGGTTAAAATCCCACACCTCTTGAATCAGCTCAGACCGTCGCCAGACCCGCCCTGGGTGTCGGGCCATGGTGTAGAGCAAGTCAAACTCCAAAGCTGTTAGGTTAATTGGGCGCCGGTCGCGGGTGACTTCTCGGGTTTCCGGGTCGATTACCAAAGAGGCAAAGGTCAAGACCGGTGCGCCGGCCATTCCGGTCTTCGTTCGTTGTCGCCGTAGGATGGCCTGCACCCGTGCCAGGAGCTCCGGCAGGCTGAAGGGCTTGGTCAGGTAGTCATCTGCCCCCAACTGAAATCCTTGCAGCTTGTCGGCAGGATTCACTCGGCTGGTTAACATCAACACATACACGCCGGTCTCTTCTTGCATCTGCTGGCAAAGGTCGTAGCCGCTCACATCCGGCAAGTTCAGATCCAAAATCACCAAGCTCGGCTGAAAAGCGCGCAACTGCTGTAGGCCCTCGGCCCCCGTCATCGCCACCTCCACTGAGTAACCCTGCCGCTGCAAGTACCGCTGCAGCAGAGTGCAAATGCTGGGATCATCATCGATGATGAGGATGCGGGGCATGGCGGCTCGACACTCTCGAAGACAGCAAGAGTCAAGGGTACAGAGTGTTGGTATATCGGGATCCCTTCGGCAGCTCATGGGCGGCGATTGCGCAGATACACCATGCTCCCAGCTTGCCAGCCAAAAAGGGAAAAGAGACGCCCTAACTCGGCAGGAAAGGGCAGCAAACACAAACGACTCACTAACTACTTAAGATTATTTCAGGTCTTTGTGAATAGGGTCACATGGGGGAGTTTATCCTTGCTGAGGCCGTCTTTCTCTCCTTAACGGGGGTTTATTCAAGGATCTTGGGCATTAGGGTTGCCTAGATGGAAGGGGAAGAGGATCCGCCAGGCAGATCCTTACACCTGGAGTTAACCTAGAAGCCTTAGCACTTTGTTTTCCCATCTCGAAGGTTATGCCTTAGCGTGATATCGTAGCAGTTCATCCTGGAGACCTATGTACAATCCCGATGAAGTTTTCCGCAAAGATGTCCAGTTGGCCCTCTTCACCTGGGGGATCCTGGAGCTGGCTTGTTTTGTCATCATCCCCTTCACCGGAGCCTATGCGTTCTCGCAAGTGGCAGATTGGCTGTGGCCCTCTTTGGTTCTGGGGCCGGTAGGTGCAGTGGTGGTGGCCTTTTGCTCGAAGCTAACGGTAGCTGCCAACAACCTCCGAGATCCGAAACAGAAAAAAGCGCAGCGGCAAATTGCCCAGGTGATTAGTTTTTTCGGCTTCCTGGGCTTGGCCCTGCCTCTAATCTTGGCCGGATGGGTGTTTGGTCGAGAGATTTTGACAACTGACTGGCAAAACAAGTTTACCAATTGAGTGGGGGTAATGAGTAGGGGTTGACATGCTCCCGTCACCGATCCCAGGCGGTACAGTGCCGGCTTCCCAACATCTCTGTTGAGCTTTTCCGGTCATTCCCAAAGATAGATTTCGCTACCGGTCTGGAGTTTCCCCCCGACAGACCGACTGCGCAGAGTGTTTCTCTTTCCCAGTTGTCCTGCAGTACTTCCCAACTCTCCCAATAACACCACATCCGAATAGCAGTGCAGTAAAGCCTTGCAAGACAAGGTTTATTTGTCTAGCTCATCCATCGCTGGCAGCATAGGGAATCGCCAGACGAGGGGAGCCCCTGTATCCCGATGCTCACCTTTCAGCTAGGGCGCGGGACTTAGAGCTCCCCGAGCCCCTCAAAAGTTAAATTGCTCTAGCGCTTAGCATTGTCCATACTGTTGGGGGTGAGGGCCGGTGCGGAGCGCTTGGGTCAGCGGGCGTTGTCCCGCCGGCCCAGCTCGTAGAGGCCACCGCCAACACAGGCAATAAGGCCCCAGGAGACGGCCCAGCTTTTGCCCAACGAGATCTCGGTGAAAGCCACCACCACCGCTGCTGCCAACAGGAAAGGGATGACGCTGAGCAGAGAGGCCAGAGCCCCACTGGGATCCCAGGACAACTGCTTTTCCCAACCCTCCTGCAGGCGGCGGTGCAGTGGCGACAACCCCCACATCAACCCCAGGCTCCAGAGGGCTGTGGCCGCCCACAACGAAGGGCGGATCGCCTCCAGTCCCCCAAATTCAACCCCCATAGCCTCCATGGCCAGCTCCCAACCCTGCCTTTCTAGGCTAGCGGGATTGGGCCCAGTCGGTGGCAGTAATGGTGGTGCCGGGAAATTGAATGGGATTGCCCAAGCTCTGGATCTGGGCTTGGAGAGCGGGCAATAGCTGCAAGTCCAGCAGCGGCTCCCGCAGGATCTCCGCCGGGATCAGATCCCGCTCCAGGGCAAAGTGGGCCGTATGACCCGCTGCCGTGCCAATGGCCCATTCCACAGGATGCACCCGGTAAGAGGCGCTGGCAATGCGGCTGGTGGCGATGTTCTTGCTGCCAGCTAGAAGATTGTCAATGCGCTGGGGGATCAGGGCCCGCAGCGGGATCTGGTAGGGGTAGGTAGGGGCTTGGGCATCTTGGTTGTGGCTGGGGGGCAGCGAAAAATCCGGCAGCAGGCACTCGTGAAAATCAATAGGGTACTGGCCCACCCCCACCGAATCGTAGAAGATGAAGGGGCGCCCGCGGTTTAGCTCCGATTCCCGCGTGGTGATATCCGACTCGTAGATGGTGAACCCCTCCGGGTAGGCAAGGCTGGGCCGACCGAGGATGCGCCGCGACTCGCGGATGTAGGGGTACTTGGAGAGGCCGCTGGCAGTTCCCAGGGGGCTAGCGGGCCCTTTGAGGTAGCGATAGCGCAGGTAAAAGTCCTTTTGAAAGTCAGGATCCGCCTGCTGCAGGAGAAAATCCGTCCGCCCTGCCACCAGCCAGTAGAAGAAGCCTTTAGCATGTTGCTCGGCCCGCTGCAGCGCCTCTACCCGCAAGCCCCCCATCCAGCCGCCGGGATCCAGATGGGCTTGCAGTTGCTCGTGGGTGAGGATGAGGTTCTTGTCTGGCCCGGTGATGCGCCAGTCGTTGCCCCAGGTCCAGTTCTGCAGGGATTGATCCCCCACCCGGATGGCCTCTTCCCCAAAGCCAAATACCTGTCCCCGAATGCGGCGGTAGGTAAAGACCAGGGCAAAGTTAAAGCGCGGCTGTTCAAAGCTGTAGTAGGGGCCGTGCAGCGGGTCGTCGTAGAACTCGGGCTTAATGGGCACCTGGGGCACAGCGGAGCGCTCGACAACAAAGGTGTAGGTAAACCCCTGGGTGCAGTAGGGATCCCTGTAGGGCTTGGAGCTGGGCTCCCAGCGGCTTTCCCCATCCGTGCCAAGGCGGTAGGGCACTCGCGCCAGGGGCAACAGCTCGCCGGTTTCGGTAGCATCGATTACTACCCAAGGTAGGGTTTTGCCCTGCCGCTGCGGCGGCGGCTCAAAGCGCAGGATCTCTTTGTCCCAGTCTGCGGTGGGCTCTAGGCGGTAAAAATCCAGCAAGTAGGTGGAGAGATCCCCCCGATTCTCCGGCTGGACGCCGGCGTGTTTGGGAATATTGCGGATGGCCTGCACACTGCGGACTTGGTAATTCTCAATCTCCACGTCCTTGACCACCGTCTCGGTAAACAGCCGCAACTGCCCCGACTGCAGGTAGGGATCCAACATCTCTCGGATGACCTGGTGGCCCACCTGGGGCGAGAAGCAGAGCACACTCACCCAGCACTTGCCGGGATTGGGATCACCGCCGTACTTTTCCCGCACCCGGCGGCGAAACTCTCTATAGCCCTGGGGAAAGATCTCGTTTTCCCGCTGCAAGGGCCGCTCATCCAAAGCCGAGACCCCCTGGGCGCTCACCTGGCCGCCAATCCAGTCGGTCATTTCGGTCATGCACACCTGTCGCCCCAAGCGCAGGGCATCGTAGGCCGCCGCCACCCCCCCCAGCCCGCCCCCAGCGATGAGGATCTCGCAAGGGATGCGGGTTTCCGGCAGAGGCTGGGCCAGAGCCGCCCCGGCGCCCAAGATCCCAGCCCCCAGGGCACCGCAGCCCCATCCCTTTAGGTTGAATGCCAGCTTCATCCCTGCCCCGTAACTCGGCCTGCCGGACTTTCCGGCAACTTTTATCATGGGGGAAAGCGCTGCAACTGCTCATGCCGGATTCCACCTTCGTCATCACCACACCCATCTACTACGTCAACGCTGCCCCCCACATCGGCAGCGCCTACACCACCATGGCGGCGGATGCCATCGCCCGTTACCACCGCCTGCGGGGCAAGGATGTGCTGATGGTAACGGGAACTGACGAGCACGGCCAGAAGATCCAGCGCACCGCTGAAGAGCGCGGCCTTCCGCCGCAGCAGCACTGTGACGAGATTGCCGCCCAGTTTGTAGAGCTTTGGCGGTTGCTGGATATCCGCTACGACCGCTTTATCCGCACCACTGACCCTCGCCACAAGGCCATTGTGCGGGAGTTTTTTCAGCGGGTTTGGGATCGGGGAGATATTTTCGTTGGCCGGCAGCAGGGCTGGTACTGCGTTGCCTGCGAGGAGTTCAAGGACGAGTCAGAGCTCCTAGAAGGTGGGTTTTGCCCCCTTCACCCCAACAAGAAAGTGGAGTGGAAAGACGAAGAAAACTACTTTTTTCGCCTCTCTCGCTACCAGGAAAAACTGGAAGCCCTCTATGCGGAGCACCCGGAGTTCATTCAACCGGAAAGCCGCCGCAACGAGGTCATGAACTTTGTCAAGCAGGGCCTGCGGGACTTTTCCATCTCTCGCCCCAGCGTCTCCTGGGGGATCCCCTTCCCGGCGGATCCCAGCCAAACCCTTTACGTTTGGTTTGATGCCCTCATTAACTACCTCAGCGCCGCCTTGGATCCTCACGACGAGCCCACCCTGGAGAACGCCCTGCGCCGCTACTGGCCTGCCGATGTGCATCTAGTGGGTAAGGACATCGTCCGTTTTCATGCCATCTACTGGCCGGCCATGCTCATGTCGGCAGGGCTGCCGCTGCCTAAACAAATCTTTGGCCACGGCTTTCTCACCAAAGATGGCCTCAAGATGGGCAAAAGCCTGGGGAACACGCTGGATCCCTTTGAGCTGGTGCAACGCTACGGCGCCGATGCCGTGCGCTACTATTTCTTGACCGAAATTGAGCTGGGCAAGGATGGCGACTTTAGCGAGGGCCGCTTCATCGAGGTTCTCAATGCTGACCTCGCCAACGACCTGGGGAATCTGCTCAACCGCACCCTCAATATGCTCAAAAAATACCAGCCCGACTACCGCATTCCCCCGGTGCAGATCGCAGCGGATCACCCCCTCAAAACCCTGGTCGAGCGCCTAGCCCCGGCGGTGGCCGATGCCTACGAGCGGCTGGATCCCAGCTCCGCTGCCCGCAAAGCCCTTAGCTTGGCCCAAGCCAGCAACAAATACCTTGACGAGCAGGCTCCCTGGACGCTGCACAAGCAGGGGCAAAGCGAACAGGTAGCCCAGATCCTCTACGCCGTTTTGGAAAGCGTGCGCTGGGTGGCGGTAGCCCTTTCGCCCATCATTCCCAACCTCAGCCTCAAGATCCTGCAGCAGATGGGGTTTCCTTTGCAGGATGTTACCCAATTGCGCTGGGATCCAGACGCCAGTTGGGGCCGGCTTCCCGCCGGGCAAGAGCCCCAACCTCCTGTGCCCGTCTTCCAGAGGATTCTCAGATAGCTCTCACGGGTTGGTGGCATCGGGTCGGGAAGGCTGCGCATTGGGGGGGGATCCCTCTGGCGTTGCCTTGCTGGCAAAAGAGCGCATATCTCCCAAGGAAATGCTTGGCGCAGCAGCAGAAAAAGGCCGACCAGCTTGGCCTGAGCGCAACTGAGGGTTACGCATGGCGGTGGGGGGAGTCTCGCTGGACAGCGCCTGCCAGGCCGCCCGTACCCCTGCCCAAAGGCTGCGGACATTGACCTGAGCGCCGCGGGCTTGGTTGCGGGCCCCTTCCAGGGAGCGGTTCACCTGCTTCACCACCTGTCCGGCCCCCTTGACCCCTTCGTCGAGGCTGTCGGCGATCTCGCTCACTTCCAAGCTGGTCAGACGCAAAGCCTCCAGCGTAGGGGGCAATTCCCGCAGCAGCGTGTCGAAAAAGCGTTCCACGCTCTGGGCGGCTCGACCCAATTGAATGACGGCAGGCAGCAGGGTCAGGATCACCGCCAAAATGCCCACTGCCACCAGACCTACCGAGAGGCCCAACCAAAATACCGGCTCGGTCATCGCGCTTCTTCCTGTCGATCTTGGGCTTCTAAGTTTGCTTCTTCCCTGGCCCAGGCGCTGCGGTTTTGGGCTTGGCTCAGTTCTTGTCGTTTTTGCAGCATGGCCTCTTTGCCCACCGCCACCGCCTGCTGCAGTCGTAGCAGTGCTTCGTCCAGACTTTTTTGAGCAGAGTCAAGCAGCTTTTCCGATTGGTATTGCAGGCTGCTGGTCACGTCTTCTGCCACCTCCGGCAGCGCCTCTGCCGATTTTTTCAAGAGTCGCCGCGTCTCCCGTCCGCTGCGGGGAGCTAAGAGCAGGCCAATAGCCGTGCCCACTGCCGTTCCCAGCAACAGCCCACCAATAAACGCGCCGGTTCGGTTCTCCGCCATGCTTTGCCAGAGTTGAGTTGGATACGGGTGGCCCCGAAACCAGACTACCTCAAGATCTCTGCGGATCGACGGGCTTTCTGCTTCTGCTGGCCGCCCCTAGAGAATCCGCAGGGGATCCACATCCAAGCTGACGCGGATCCCTTGGGGGGGATGGCCAATCGCGGTGTGAATCTGTGCAGCGAGCTGGGAGCGATCCCAAGCTTGATCGGGAAGCTGCTTTAACAGGATCTGCCAGCGGTAGCGTCCGGCAACCCGCTCCACCTGGGCCGGCCCCGGCCCTAGCACCTCTGCCGGGATCCCCTGCAGACGTTCGGCCACCTGATGGCAGTAGCGCTCCAGAGCCTCCAGGCGAGTGCTGCTCAAGCGGATCAAGATCAAGGCTCGATAGGGAGGATAGCCCCCCTCTTGCCGTTGCTGTAGCTCGGCCCGCAAAAACCCCTCGTAGTCGTGGGCCAGCACGGCCCGCAAAATCGGGTGCTCCGGCAGATAGGTCTGGATGATCGCCTGCCCCGGCAGGGATCCCCGGCCTGAGCGGCCCGCCACTTGGGTGAGCAGTTGAAAGGTGCGCTCGCCGGCGCGGTAGTCGGGCTGGTGCAACAGGCCGTCGGCAGCCATCACCCCCACCAGCGTCACCTGGGGAATGTCCAGCCCTTTGGTGAGCATCTGGGTGCCCACCAGCACCTGGGCCTTGCCGCTGCGAAACTGCTCCAGCAGCTCCCGGTGGGATCCCTTGCGGCGGGTGGCGTCGCTGTCGTAGCGCAGAATCTCTAGCTGTGGCCAATGCTGGTGCAGCACTTCCACTACTTTTTGCGTGCCGGTGCCGAAGTGCTTCAGGTAGGCGGATCCACAGGCGGGGCAGCGCTGCGGATGGGGCTGGCGGGCGCCGCAGTAGTGGCAGCGCAGCTCTTGCCGGCCCTCCAGGTGAAAGGTGAGGGAGACGTCGCAATGGGCGCAGGTGAGGACAAAGCCGCAGCCGCGGCAGAGGACAAAGGTGCTGTAGCCGCGGCGGGGAACGAAGAGGATGGCCTGTTCCCCCCGCTCCAGCGTCTGCTGCAGGGCCTGGTGCAGACGGCGGCTGAGGATGCTGCGGTTGCCGGCCTGGAGCTCCTGGCGCATATCCACCAGCTCCAGTTGGGGCAGGGTGGTCGGGATCCCAGCTTGGGGAATGCGCTGCGGTAGGGTCAGCCGGATCCACCGCTGCGGATCCTGGAGATGGGCGGCGTAGGTTTCCACCGCCGGTGTGGCACTGCCCAAGACCAAGGGACAGTTGGCCAGCTCGGCCCGCCACTCGGCCACCTGACGGGCGTGGTAGCAGGGCTGGGGCTGATCCTGCTTGAAGCTGTCGTCGTGCTCCTCGTCCAAAACGATGAGGCCGAGGTTGGCTAAGGGGGCAAACACCGCCGAGCGGGTGCCAATCACCACTTGGGGAGTGGCGGTCAACATCTGTCGCCAGGTGTCGTAGCGCTCCCCCTCCGAGAGGCCGCTGTGGTAGGCCCACACCTGGGATCCCAGCCGCGCCCGCAAGCGATCCATCAGTTGTGGGGTAAGGCCGATCTCCGGCACCAGCACCAGCGCCGACCGCCCTTGTTGCAGCACCTGGGCGATCACCTGCAGGTACACTTCCGTCTTGCCAGAACCGGTGACCCCGTGCAGGAGAAACCGCCGGGGCCGACCCAAGGCTTGTCGGATCGCCTCCACCGCCTCGGCCTGGGCTGCCGTCAGGGGCTTGGGCAGATCCCGCCACCCCGGCAAGTGGGCATCTGCCAGCCGCAGCAGCGGTCGCTCGTAGAGGTGGACACGGCCTTTGCGGGCCAGCCCCTGCAACACCGCTCGGCTCACTCCTGCCAAGCGCTCCCACTCGGTGAGCAGCAGCTCCCCCCCTTTTTGCTTGAGGATCTGCAGCGCCTTCTGCTGGGGCAAGCTCAGCCCCTCCGAGGAGTCGTCGGCCAGACTGGCAGCCAGTTGGGTTTTCATCCTACCCCCCTGCTGCTCCTGCCAAAAGCTCTCCACCCAACCCCGTCGCTGCAGTTCCCGCAGGGCCAGCTCGGCGCCGGGCATCTGCTGTTGGATGTAGCGCCAAGACAGCTCTCCCCCTTTGGCCTGCAGCAGCTCCAGCAGGGTTTGGGCAGCCGGCGAACATCCCCCCACCGCTTCCGGGCATCGCACCAGGCGGATACGCCGCTGAGAACGGCTGAGCAAACCAGGGGGCAGAACCGTGCGCACCACCTGGGCCAGAGGGGTAAGGTAGTAGTCGGCCACCCGCTGCAGCAAGGGCCAGAATTCCTTGGGCAGGATCCCTTTGGCCACCACCGCCTCGATCTCCCGCACCGATTGCGGATCCACTCCTGCCGGCAGCTCCGAGCGCCAGCCCAAAGCCACCCCCCCTGCGATCTGTTGACCAAAGGGCACACTGAGCAGGTCGCCGGCCTCTGGGGTGGATCCCTCTGGCACGCGATAGGTAAAGCAACCGCCCAAATGGGGATGATCCACCCACACTTCCAGCCAGCGGGGGGGAAGAGGCTGCATCACGGACGGGGCAAGAACCTGGGCAGATCGACCGCCCGCTTGCTTGCCCGAGCCGGCAGGGGCTGAATTGGGGGCTTGGGAGACAGAGCTTGATCGCTCGCGCCAGCAGGTCTGGAGGTATCGGCACGAGGCGGGACATCCAGGCCCTTGCGCTCCAACGCCGCCTTCAAGCTCAGCACATGCATCTGCTGCTGCTCGTACTTGTCTTTGAGGGATCGGTTTTCTTCCCAGAGAGCAGCTCGTTCTGCTTGTAAGACCTTCAACTGCTCTGCCAAAGTTTCCGCTTGCTTCTGCAGATGGGCGATGGCACTCTGGGCAGAGCGCAATTCTGGCTGCCGGTCAGGCTGGGCGGCCAACTGTTCCAAGGCAGCCTGCAACTGCTGCTCCAGGGTGGAGAGATGCTGCTGGGCTTGGGCGTACCGTTCCTGGAGATGGCGGTGTTCTTGCTGCCAATGGGCAATTTCTGCCTGGGCTTGGGAGAGAGCCGCTTGCAGCGCCTCGGCCTGAGCTTGCCATTGCTGTTGCAGCCGTTGCTGCTCCTGGGATCCCTGATGCAGATGTTCCTGCTGAGCTTGCAAAGCGGCCAGCTGAGCCTGGGCTTCGGCCAGGGCTGCTTCCAGCTCCTGCCGTTGTTCCCGCCAGCGCTGCTCGGCTTCCGCTTCTGTCTCGGCATAGCCGGCCAAACGGGCCTCGAGATGCTCCCGTTGCTCTTGCCAGGCGGCCTGTTGGTCGCTGTACAGAGCCCGTAGGCTGCTCAGCTCCGCCTGAGCTTCGGCAATTTGGGTGCGGGCCAGACAAAGCTCCGCCTTAAAGCGTTGCAGCATTTCCACCCGCTTTTCTGCCACATCTTGGGCTTCCAGAAGAGAAGCTTGCAGCTCCTGCTGACGGTGTTCCCATTGACGGCGCTCCTGCGCGTGGGCCAGGCGGAGCTGCTCGATCTGCTCTTGTAAAGCCTCGATATCCTGCCGCTGCCGGTCATTTAAACGTTGTCGAGCGGCAAGCTGAGCTTCCTGCTCCGAGATCTGGACCTTCTGCTCCGCCAAAGTCTGCTGCAACTGTTGCAGGACGCGCTCCCGCTCCTGCAGCGCCTTCTCCTGTTCGGCCACCTTCTGGCGCAAAGCGCAACATTCTGCCTCAAGGCCAGCATCTGCAGAGGGTTGGGCTTTCAGTTGCAAAAGCTCTATCTGCTGTTGCTGCCGGCGGGACTGCAATTCCGCCTGAGCCAGTTGACTGCGCAGAGCCTGAACCTCGGCCTGCAGTTTCTCCTGAAGGATTCGCCGCTCTTGGAGCTCGGCTTCGGCTTTGAGCAGACGGTTCTCCAGTTGCTGTCGCTGGGCCAAATGGCGCTCTGGGTCGGGATCCGGTTCCGTTCGCGCTCCTCGGACGGAATCCTTGGCCGACCCGCCTGCTTGAGCTTTGGGATCCGAGTCACCTGAGGAGGGAGCACGCATAGGTTGAAGGGGAGATGAAGCAGTTGGGGTGAATGATAAAGTTCCCTGCAGTATAGAGAGATTTTTGGGCGGGTTCAAGCCAGAAGATTGAACTTGCGAGATCTCTTGCCGATCCCGCTCTGCGCCAGACGAAGTGCCATCAGACTGGCTTGGACGCATTCTTTCTTGTGCAGTTCCAGAATCCCGAAACTGGGACTGGGCAGAAGCGCTCGGCTGACTTTTTTTCGGTCGTGGGGCGCGAGCCCGACGGAATGGGGACTCTGACCCGCTGCTGCTCCGAGAACCGGCCACGATTGCCCCCTTGGATCACCCACAACACCCACCCTGCGGCTGCACCATTGTGCCACACTCCCATCGCGAAGTGCTACGCAGGACAGCTTGGGCTTCTTCTAAAACGTCAACCTAAGTAGAATGTGCCCAAGCTCCGCGCAGGGGTTTCCAGGAATGAAGCTGAAGGGGATAGGGGCGACCAACCGCTAAGCTAATCTAACAATGGACTTCCATCCTCATGCCCAATGCCGATTGTGCTCATCTGTGGCCCTGCCCGCTGCGGCAAAAGTCGGCTGGCGGAGAACCTGGCGGCTGCTTCCGGCCTGCCGGTCATCTATCTGGCCACCGGGCCCAAACCCGACCCTGAGGCCGACCCGGAGTGGGCCGAACGGGTTCAGCGGCATCGGCAACGGCGTCCCCCCACTTGGCAAACCTGGGAAACCGGGCCCGACCTGGGGGCCGACCTGCAAAAGCTGCCCCAGCCCTGTTGTGCTCTGGTGGATTCGCTGGGGGGGTGGGTGGCGCAGGGCCTAGACTGTCCCGCTGCAGAATGGGATCCCTTGGTGCAATCCTTCTTGGCAACCTTGCCAGTCCACAGGGGGGAGATCATCCTGGTGTCAGAAGAGGTGGGCTGGGGGGTGGTGCCCGCCTATCCGTTGGGACGCCGCTTTCGGGATCGGATGGGGGAGCTCACCCAAAAGCTGGCTCCTCTGGCCGACCAGGTGTTTTTGGTAACCGCAGGCTTTGCCCTCGATCTCACCCGCTGGGGGATCCCGGTGGCAGGCGAGGTGGGGCAGAGCTGAGATAAGCTGCATTTGCAAGTCAGATATCAGATAGCCGTGTCGTCGTGCCGATTACCTTCTACCTTCCTGCCAAGGCCATCCAATCTCTGGATCTCACCCCTGGCCACGAATTAATGAAAACCCTGATGGCAGATCCCGTCCGGGCTGCCCAACAGGTGCAATGCGCCATCGATTGGCCGCGCAGCCCCGACGATCCGCGCGAGCTGTCGGAGATCCCGGAGGTGCGCCTGTGGTTTATCCGTTGGGATACGGTCTGCCCCTGGATGCCCTACTTCCTCAACTGGCGCCAAGGAGAGCTGGCCCGCTACGCAGCCATGTTGGTGCCTCATCAATTCAACCCTCGCGAGGGCATTGTTTACAACCCAGAAGCACTGGAAATCTTTGTCTATCAGAAGATCTTTGTGTTGATGCGTTGGTTCAAGCAGCAGAAACTGGGATCCCTCTCGATGCTGCGGGATATGGCTTTGGTGTTTGGCTTCGAGGTTCAGCCGGAGTTTCTCACTCTCTGGGAGTCTGAGGCGGGGGATCCAGAATCATGAGGGTGATGGTGGCCGATACTTGGCCGGCGATCCCCGGAGCCGCAGCAGTGGCCGGCGCCTGGCAAGAGGTGACCCAAAACCCTTGGGGCCGGCTCAGGGTGGATTCCAACCCTTCGGAAGCTCAGCTCAAGGCCCTCTGGCAACAAATCTGCGAGTGGGCAGGAGAAAAAGATCCCCTACTGGTTCTGCCGGGCAGTGTCGCCGATCCCCTGGGGCCAGGCCAAACCTGGGCGGATCTGGCCCATGCGTGGGGGTTCAGCTTGCTCTTAACGCTGCAACGGAAGGCCGCCCTGAGCCAAGCAACCGTCTTTGCCGCCCTGATGCGCCAAGCCAAGGCCCGCAGCTTGGGGTGGGTGCTGGTCGGATCCCTGCCCGAAACCGAGGATCCCCAAGCTTTGGAAGAGCTGGATGCAACTTTGATCCCACACCTGGAGGCTCAAGTCGGAATACCGGTGCTGGGGAGAATGGCTCTGGATGGGCAGATCCTTTGGGACACCGATTTCCTGGAGCAACTGGGCTACGTTCGTTGATCTCCTTCCCATGACAGGAGCCTGAGGCTCGCCCGCCAAGCCCTTGTTGTGGAGCGCTATCCCTAACTCCCCTCTCCCTCAGGGAGAGGGGCTGGGGGTGAGGGATGGGAGAGGGGCTGGGGGTGAGGGTAGTGGCAGCGCGAAGCTTTGCAAAACTTTATGTAGAGAGCAAAAAACCCCCCAGCAGATGCCAGGGGGAGAAGAGAGAGTACTAGTCAGCTAGGCAAGCAGGATTAGCCACGGATGGCCGGCGCCACTTCCACCGCCGCCAAATCCAGCGGGAAGTTGTGCGCATTCCGCTCGTGCA
>NZ_JANSJC010000037.1:0-17389 GCF_047462375.1 Synechococcus sp. H55.8
GCAAAGCAGTTGCTTTGCCGTTTGCTTGGCGATGGTTGACCAAACAGCTTGTCAAGGTTCTGGGGCGCCGGGGCTGGGTGGCCTCATCAGCGCTTTACTACCCTAACCCCCATAAACTCATCCCGTCAAGAGATAACTCAAAGTTTTTTCGGCGGAGAAGGGATCCGGATTCGCCGTTAGACTGGTGAGGGGATCTTGAGGTCGGATGGCTCTATGGGTATTGTGATTGGGACCGCAGCTCCTGACTTCAGCCTGCCTGCAGTGGGGAAAGGGATCCCAAAGGGGGCCCAGATTTCGCTGGGGGCCTATCGGGGCAAGAGCAAGGTGTTGCTGGCTTTTTACCCGGCGGACTTCTCGCCGGTGTGTACGAGCGAGATGCGCTGTTTTCGGGAGGATTGGGGAGCTTTTCGGGCAGCAGGGTGCGAGATCTTGGGGATTAGCAGTGATCCTGTCTCCAAGCACGAAGCCTTTGCCGAGCAGCTCAAGCTGGAGTTTCCTTTGCTGAGCGATGTGGACAGGAGGGTGAGCCAGCAATACGGGGTGGATAGTCTGCTGGGGATACGGCGGGCCTATTTTGTGGTGGATAGCCAAGGGATCCTGCGCTACCAGCATGTGGAGTGGCTGCCCATCTTCAAGCGGGACAACCGCGAGCTGCTGGAGGCGGTGAGGGCAGTTGACTAGGGGCGGGCTCTTTCTGGGCTGGACAGACAGATCTGCTGGGCCTGGCCGCTGTCGGGCAAGAGGAGGGGGGCCTGGCCAAGGGGCTCAAGGATCCAGGTGCGTTTGGGTGGGATCCAGCCACCGTAGCGGGGCTCGATCTCTAGGAGGAGCTGGTTGGCCTGCTGGTGCAGGCGGAAGGTGGTGGTGGCCCACTGGCCGCTTGAGTAGGCGAGGGTTTGGCCGTCGTCTTCGTAGAGGGTGAAGCTGCCGTCACCGGGGTAGAGTTTAAGGCGCAGTTGGTCACGGCGCAGGTCGGTGGTGGACTGGCAGGGAGGAGCTAAGGGCAGGATAGAGCCGCTGCGCACAAAGAGAGGCAGTTGGTCAAGGGGGGCGGGGGCCAGCACATAGCCAGGGCCGCTGTGGGCCTGGCCTGTCCACCAGTCAAACCAGGTGCCCGCCGGGAGATAGACAGCGCGGCAGCGGATCCCCGGACGGACGACGGGGGCAGCTAGGAGGGCGGATCCCAGCATGGCTTGGTCTGAGATCTCGTAGGTCTGGGGATCGTCAGGGAATTCGTAGAACAGGGGGCGCAGGATGGGGGAGCCGGTTTGGCTGGACTCCCAGAAGAGGCTGTAGAGGTAGGGCAACAGTTGATAACGCAGCTGGATGGCCTGTCGAGCAATGGCTTCCACCTCAGGGCCAAAGCTCCAGGGTTCGTGGGGGCGAGTTCCCTGAGCACTGTGGCCGCGCATGAGGGGATAGAGGAGCCCCATTTGCATCCAGCGGGCAAACAGTTCAGGAGTAGCGTTGCCCCCGAAGCCGCCGATGTCGGCGCCGACAAAGCTAACTCCCGACAGGCCCAGGTTGAGGAGCATGGGTAGGGACATCTCCAGATGTTCCCAGGAGGATTGGTTGTCTCCTGTCCAGACGGCAGCCCAGCGCTGGATCCCGGCAAAGCCGGAGCGGGTGAGGACAAAGGGGCGCTGGTTGGGGCAGAGCTGTTCTAGACCCTCGCGGGAGGCGCGGGCCATCAGGAGGCCATAGAGGTTGTGCACCTCGGCGTGGGTGGTGCGCTCTTCGGGGGATCCTTGGGGGGCGTCGGGGGGGATGTCCACAATTTGGCCCCCATCTCCAAAGGGGCGGTCGTTGAGGGCCGGCTCATTCATGTCGTTCCAGATGCCATCCACACCGGCTTGAGTGAGAACCCGCTGCCAGGATCCCCACCACTGCCGCACTGCGGGGCGCGAGAAATCGGGGAAGAGAACTTTGCCCGGCCAAACATAGCCGTGGAAGAGG
The DNA here is from genome assembly GCF_047462375.1 of Synechococcus sp. H55.8. NCBI lineage: Bacteria > Bacillati > Cyanobacteriota > Cyanophyceae > Synechococcales > Synechococcaceae > Synechococcus > Synechococcus sp. H55.8. The sequence continues at coordinate 1,957 of NZ_JANSJC010000037.1, forward strand.
TGGCCGTCGGCGCGGCGAATGAAGAAGTCTTGGGCCAGGCCCTCGTCAAAAACGGCGTAGTCGGCTTCGGGATCGAACTTGACGCCGGGATCCCCAATGGCCACCACTCGAAAGCCGGCTTCATGCAGCCGGGCCGTGAGGCGGGCGGGATCGGGAAAGCGGCGGGGATCCCAGGTGAAAACGCGGTAGCCGCGCATGTAGTCGATATCCAGGTAGATGACGTCGCAGGGGATCTGGCGCTGGCGAAATTGCTCGGCAATGTTCTGTACTTGAGCAGCGCTGGCGTAGCTCCAGCGGCACTGCTGGTAGCCGAGGGCCCAGAGCGGAGGCAGGGGGGTTCGCCCGGTGAGTTGGGTGTAGGTCTGGAGCACCAAGGCGGGGGTAGGGCCGTAGATGAGGTAGTAGTCCAGCTCGGGGGCGCGCACTTCGATGGCCCACTGTTCAGGCTCCGCCTGGCCTAGGTCAAACTGGCTCCAGTGGGTGCAGTGCAGGAAGAGGCCGTAGCAGAGGCCAGGGCGGAGGAGCAAGGCAAAGGGAATGGCCAGATAGAGGTTGTCACTGTGGGCGTCGTAGCCCCAGCAGTCGCGGGTCCAGTGGCTGTAGCGCCGGCCCCGCTTGTTGAGCAGCCCAGCCCGTTCTCCCAGGCCGTAGATGTGCTCGGCGGGGTGGAGGGATTTAACCAGGCGGATGCTCTCGGATCCCCAACTGAGGCCCCCAGAGATATCGGCACAAAAGACCTGGCCCTGGGGATCCCGAAAGCTGAAGCAGAGGGGATCCCGGTCGATCTGCAGTTGCACCAGAGAAGTGCTGAGGTGAACTTGGGTGGGGCTTTCCTGCAGCTCAAAAGGAGCCGGCGGCCACTCTGCATCCGCCAGAGCCACATCCCAAGAACGACGGGGCAAAAACTCGCCGCTGGGGCTAAAGCGCAGCCGCAGCAGACGAGGGGTGAGCACCTGCACAGACCAGCAGCCCTGAGTACAGAGGAGACGGATCCCCCTGGGATGGGCCTGAAGTTCCTGCAGGGATCCACAGGTTTGCCTCTGGGGCTGGCCGAAGATCTCGCTAGCTTCCAGCATGGTTTGGGGGCAGATGCTGCCCTCAAGGCTAACCCAAGGCCGCAAGGGAGCAGGCAGCTCCCCACTCTTGTGCGCAGCCAACTCTGCTCCCATCGGTACATCTTTTTAGAAGAGCAGCAGCAATGATTGGCTAGCTCAAACCTCAAAATCCATCGCGAAAACGAGGTGGCAATGGCTCTGAGGATCCCGGCGATAAAACTTCTCTCCTCGCTGTTGCTTTTGGGGGGGTTGTCCGCCCCTGTTGGGGCCTACCCGGTCAGACCGGAAACGGTCATGTCTCTGCAACAGGGGGATCACGCCCAAGCTCTGCCCAGAGCCAGGACAGAGCAGCGCTTCCAGGTCGTGACGTTGGCAAGCGGGTTGGAGCATCCTTGGGGGATGGCCTTTCTGCCAGACGGAACCATCCTGGTGACCGAACGTCCGGGCCGGCTGCGCCGAGTTACCGAGCAGGGGTTGGATCCCCAGCCCATCGCTGGGGTGCCAGAGGTGTTTGCCCGCGGCCAGGGAGGGCTGCTGGATATTGCCTTGCACCCCAACTACGCAGAGAACGGCTGGATCTACTTGTCCTATGCAGCTCCTGGGCCAGGCGGCGGGGGGACGCGAGTGGCGCGGGCCCGCCTGGGAGAAAGAGGACTCCAGGATCTGGAAGTGATTTTTGACATGGAGCGCAAAACCCCTGCCCAACAGCACTTCGGCTCCCGCCTGGCCTTTGACAAAGAAGGGTTTCTCTACATCAGCACCGGCGACCGCGGCGAGCGGGATCGGGCCCAGGATCTGGGGGATGCTGCCGGCAAGGTGTTGCGCCTTACTGACACGGGCGGGATCCCGGCGGACAATCCTTTTGTGAATCAAGCGGGGGCTTTGCCGGAAATTTTTACCTATGGCAACCGCAACATTCAGGGAATGGCCCGCCACCCCGAGACAGGAGCCATTTGGACGCACGAACATGGGGCGCAAGGGGGGGACGAGATCAACATCTTGGCCCCCGGCGTCAACTACGGCTGGCCCCTGATTACCCATGGTCGGGAGTACAGCGGCGAACCGGTCGGCCAAGGACTGGCGGCAGCTCCTGGATTGGCTTCGCCGCTGCTGCACTGGACGCCCTCCATTGCCCCTTCCGGCATGGCCTTTTATACAGGAGATGCCTTCCCTGAATGGCGGGGCAACTTATTCGTGGGGGCTTTGGCGGGACAGCATTTGGCGCGTTTGGTACTAGATGGGGATCGCGTTGTGGCAGAAGAGCGCCTGCTGCAAGGGGCGGTGGGTCGCATCCGGGATGTGCGCCAGGGGCCGGATGGCTTGCTCTACTTGTTGACCGATGCCCCCAACGGATCCCTGTTGCGCTTGGAGCCAAGCTCTTGATTGGGGTTAAGCTACATGGCCCTAGTCCTGTGGGATTAGCCCCAGCAGAGTTTCCTAACTCCCACTGCCGCTACTACAAGAACTTGACATCTTGCTCAATGGGGAGTGGCTCTCCTGTTTGGGCATCTGTATTTTGGCAGGCAAAGCACTCCTCTGGAGTTAGCCTAATAACCTGCCCTGGAGCCGGCAGAAGGAACATCCTTAGCTCTTTGGTTGGGATCAGGACAGTTTTGCCATTTGGGGCCTTGCGCTTGTGTTTTTCGTCGGCGAAGGTTCTGACAACGCAAGATATGGGATAGTAGTCGCCGTTTTGGAGCTTAGCTTCCAAAAGCGCTCTCCAGTAAGGGCTGTATCCGAAAATCCACTGACCCTTAGAAAACTTGAGATCGAATGCTTGACTCCAAATTCTGCTGTAAAAAGTGATAATCGATGTCCTGACTTTGTAGGCTCCTGTTATCTCCTCCAAGTGAGATAAAAACTCGCCGGCAGTCAATGCTTGAGGAGGATTGGCAAAGGGACTCATGAAGCATCTCCTGGCTTTTGGTTACAGGCAGGGGATACCTGGGTCTTCCCAGTCTACCCAAATCGAAACACCTGCCCAGCGGCCAGGAGTCTGTTAGAAGCTGTCCGTCCTCGTTGTCGATAGCCGGGGGCTCCCCATCAAAGGCAGGGGAGCCTGTAGATAGAAGCAGCACTCAGGAGGAGAAGCTGGGGATCCGTCTGCTGAAAACTGGTGCCGGCTGGGACACAAAAACCTCTCGATACCGGCATTTTTTCAGAAACAGCGCCAACGGTAGCCAAAGGTGCTCAGAAGCTGAGGCTCTCCCAAGAGACGTTGATGTCTTCCAAGAGCAGCGACTTGTTGTAGATCTGCAGAATGATCAACAAAAAGACGGCGAACAGAGCCATGAAGACCGCCATCAGGGGCGTGGTGCCCCAGCCAGGGGCCACTTTGCCGTATTCCGAGTTGAGGGGACGCAGCAGATCGCCCAGTTTGGTACGAATGGCCATAGGTTCTCGCGATAGGTCAAAGACAGGACAGGATGGATTTATCAAGTTGGGAGTGATCAGGGCGGCGGAGCGCTGCTGCTCAGCACCGTCAAGACAGCCGCCCCCTAAAATCAGGCTATCAGAATCTGGCCGAACCCTTTTGTCTCAGGCAATGAATTGTAAACTTGTGTAATACTATAGTCGAATACCCTCAGGATCGAAGATATGGAGCCCACCTTTTCCCTGATTGTGGCGATCGCGGCAGTTACCATCTGCATCACCGCGTTTGCCATCTACACGGCCTTTGGCCCCCCTTCTAAGGACTTGCAGGATCCCTACGAGATGCACGAGGATTGAAGCCGGTTGTTTTGCGGTTCCGCTGCATGCCTGTTCGTTTGCCCTCCCGTCTCTCTTTCCACAAATACCAGGGGCTGGGGAACGACTTTATCTTGGTGGACAACCGCCACCAGCCGCAGCCCTGCCTGACGCCTGAGGAAGCCGTTGCCCTCTGCAACCGCCGCTTTGGCGTGGGGGCAGATGGGGTTATCTTTCTGCTGCCGGGGCAGGAGGGGGCCGACTTCAGCATGCGCCTGTTCAACAGCGACGGCTCGGAGCCGGAGATGTGCGGCAACGGGATCCGCTGCTTGGCCCGCTTTTTGCAGGATCTGGGGATCCCTGGCCGAGACGGTGCCTACCCGATCCACACCTTGGCGGGGCGGATCGTGCCGCGGGTGCAGCCAAATGGCCTGGTGACGGTGGACATGGGGATCCCTCGCCTCTTGGCCGGGCAAGTCCCCACCACTTTGGCCAAACCGGATGCCAAGGTGATTCGGCAACCGCTCCCGGTGGCCGGGCGGGAGTGGCCGGTGACGGCGGTGAGCATGGGCAACCCCCATTGTGTGGTCTTCTTGGAAGAAGAGGGATCCCTGGAGGAGCTGGACTTGGAAAGGGTAGGCCCCCTGTTTGAGCATCACCCAGCCTTTCCCGAGCGCACCAACACCGAATTTGTGCAGGTGCTCGGCCCCAACCGCCTGCGGCTGCGGGTTTGGGAGCGGGGGGCAGGGGCGACGCTGGCCTGTGGGACAGGCGCCTGTGCCGCCCTGGTGGCCGCCGTTTTGGAAGAGCGGGCCGAGCCCCAAGCCACGGTAGAGCTGCCGGGAGGCAATCTGGAGATTCGCTGGGATCCCGATACCCAACACGTATGGATGACCGGGCCGGCCCTGCCTGTTTTCAGCGGCACCACGGCCGAGTGAGAGATCTCAGGCTCCCAAGCCCAGCAAGAGAAAGGCCAGCAGGGCGAGGATCCCGCGGGCAAGGCTCCAGCCCTGCCGCCAGATCAGCGCCACCGCCAGGCCCAGCAAGACCAACCCCAGCCCCAGACCAAAGCGGAGAAACAGGGGGTGCACCCATTGGTTGAGGGAGCGTTTGAGCCAGGGGAAGAACACCCCCAAGGCGAAGGCCAGCCCCACCGGGATCCAGTCGATCCAACCCGTCCGCTCCCAGCCCCCCACCAGGTAGAAGCCGGCCAGGCAAAGGCCTAGGCAGAAAAACAGCACGCGCCTGCCGGGATAGTCTTGTCGGTAGCTGGAAGCAAGACTGCGGGGCTCCTTGGGATGGGCCAAGACCAATGGCTCTACGGCGAAGCTTTCGCTCCACTCCGGTGCCTCATCCATTTGCCCGCGGCACCAGAGGTAAACGTTGACTTTTCGCAACCCCTGCAGCAGCGAGGCTTCCACGGCGTTGCGCACCACCTCCATCACCTGCAGGGTATCCACCACATCGCCGGGCAGCCGTTCCAGCAACACATTCAGCACCTGACCCTTCAGCTCCGCGCGGCCAAACAGCCGCAAATCGGCCAGCTTGTAGTCGAGGATTTGGTTTAAGGTCTTGAGCTGGCGACGCATGGGATCCCGGCACCAAGCCGTCTGACAGGTTTGCTCTCAAGTTTGCACATGACTTCGCTAGAACCAGTTTAGCGGTTGGGGAGGAAGCAACGGAAAAGCGGGATCCAGGGCAATCAAGTGCGCGTGCGAATGCACTGACGAATGCTGAGGTTGGACTGGTCCAGGTTGGCGAACCCGCCCAGGAGGGTGCCTTGGTTGTCCAAAAGCAGCAAGGCGGCCTGGCGGCGAAAATCGATCCCCGGCAGCACCTCGGCAGCCACCTCCTGCAGCCTCTGGATGGTTGCTCCCTCAAAATCGACGGAGACATAGACAAACGGAGAAACCAAGCGCGGATCCGTGGGCGCGCTCTCGCGGATGGCCTGTAAAACCAGGTTTCGCACCAGCAACAGCCCTCTGCCATCGACCAACACGATCTGGCGCAGCCGAGGGTTTTGCCCAAACTCCAGGGCCAAGCTTTTGGAAAGAGCTTCCGCTTGGGAGCGGGTTTGGCTGTTGGTCAAGATCACGGCCTGAATGCCGTCGTACTGACTTAAGTCGAGCCGATCCCCGGAAACGCTTTCCAGCTTGAGGTCAAGAGAGGCTTGGGGGTTGCCGCTGCTGGGGCAGTTGCCGGCTTGAGCTGGAGCCAACGGGCCCGCGGAGAGGAGAGCAAAGGTAGCAACCCCCAAAGCGACCAGTCTTTTTGGAAAGCCAAGCGGGCAGCAATTAGGTGGGGCCCCGCAACTAAGCAAAACTCGTTTCATAGCAGCAAGTTCTGGGGTGAGCTGGCCAAATCTTAACCAATCTTCATCTTTAGCTTTGGCGCTCTAGAGTACCTTTTGGGCTTCCCAAGCCTGTTGGGTTGCCAGCCAGCCTGCGCCCATAATGGAAAGCAGTTTCTCGTTGGCGGCAGATATGACTTCTGGCTCCTTGTTGGATGGCCTCAATCCTTCTCAACGCCAAGCGGTGCAACACTTTTGCGGCCCTTTGCTGGTGGTGGCGGGGGCAGGTTCCGGCAAGACGCGCACCCTCGCCTATCGCATCGCCCACCTCATCCGCCACCATCGGGTGGATCCGGGGGAGATTTTGGCCGTGACCTTCACCAACAAGGCCGCCCGCGAAATGAAAGAGCGCATCGAGCAGCTCTTTGCCCAGCAGGAGGCCCAGGAGCAGTTTGGGATCCCCTTGGAGCAACTGGAGCCGGCCCAGGCGACGCGGCTGAAATCGGCGGTTTACCGCCGTTGGATTAAACCCCTTTGGATTGGTACGTTCCACAGCCTATTTGCCCAGATCCTGCGCCTGGAGATTGAAAAATACCAGGATCCCAAGGGACGCAAGTGGACTCGTAACTTCTCGATTTTCGATGAATCGGACGCCCAATCCCTGGTTAAAGAGATTGTAACTAAGCAACTCAACTTAGATGAGCGCAAGTTCGATCCAAGATCGGTGCGCTACGCCATTAGCAATGCCAAAAACCAGGGTTGGACTCCTCGCGATTTAGAGCGCCACCAGCCCAACTTCCGAGGCCGCATCCTCGCTCAGGTTTACGAGCTCTACGAAGATCAACTGGCGGCCAACAATGCCCTCGATTTCGACAACTTAATTTGGATCCCGGTGCAGCTTTTTCGTCAAAATGAGCAGGTCTTGGCCTACTGGCACCAGCACTTTCGGCACATCTTGGTGGACGAATACCAAGATACCAACCGCACCCAGTACGAGCTGATCCGGCTGCTGGCAACCAACGGCGAGACCCGCCGCTCCGAGTGGGACTGGACCAATCGCTCCCTCTTTGTGGTGGGCGATGCGGATCAAAGCATCTATCGCTTTCGGGGGGCTGATTTCACCATTTTGCTGGAGTTTCAAGAGACCTTTGGCGATGGCCTGCCGGACGACGATACCCGCACCCTGATCAAATTGGAAGAAAACTATCGCTCCACCGCCACGATTTTGCAGGCGGCCAATACCCTCATCGAGAAAAACACCGAGCGCATTGACAAGGTTCTCCGGCCAACGCGCCATCAGGGCAGTTTTATCATCTGCCATCAGGCCGAAGATGAGATGGCCGAGGCTGAGTTTGTGGTCAACGCCATCCGACGATTACACGGCCAAAATCCCAACTCTTCCTGGGGAAATTTTGCCATTCTCTACCGCACCAACGCCCAATCTCGCCCCTTTGAAGAGGTTTTGCTGCGGTGGGGGATCCCTTACACGGTGGTGGGCGGGCTGCGATTTTACGATCGCAAAGAGATTAAGGATGTGCTGGCCTATTTGCGGGTTGTGCTCAACCCTGCCGATTCTTTTAGCCTGTTGCGCATTATCAATGTGCCGCGGCGGGGTATCGGCAAATCGACTCTGGACAAGCTAACCGAAGCGGCGGCTGCCTTAAATGTACCCCTGTGGACTATCCTCAGCGACGAGGCTTCTGTCACCAACCTGGTGGGGCGTTCGGCCAAGCCGGTTCTTCAGTTTGCCGAGCTTATCCAGCATTGGCACAGACAGATGGCCCAGGTTTCGGCTGCCGCCCTCCTAGAGGGGCTGCTGCGGGATTGCGGCTATCTGGAAGATCTCAAGGCCCAGGGCACAGAAGAGGCCGAGGAAAGGATCGCCAACGTGATGGAACTCTACAACGCGGCCCGCCAATTTGAAGAAGAACAGGAGGATCCCAGCCTTGAGGCTTTCTTGAGCAATGTGTCTTTGGCTTCCGATTTGGACAACCTTCAGGAGGGAGCTGAGAAAGTTTCGTTAATGACGTTGCACGCTTCCAAAGGGCTGGAGTTCCCGGTGGTGTTTTTGGTGGGGTTGGAACAGGGCCTATTTCCCAATTTTCGCGCCCTGGAGGATCCCGCTGCTTTGGAAGAGGAACGGCGCCTCTGCTACGTGGGCATCACCCGCGCCCGCGAGCAATTGTTTCTCTGCCACGCCAGCGAGCGGCGGCTCTACGGCAACCGGGAACCAGCTATTCCCTCTCTATTTTTAAGCGAGCTGCCCCAAGAGCTAATCCAATGGGAGAGAGGCAGGGGGCTTTCGTTCTCCGCCGACAACGCGGCTGCGGCCACGCCCAAAGCAAAGGCTGCTCGCCGCCAAAGCCGTTCCTCCCAGTGGGCAGTTGGGGATCGCCTGCAACATCCCCAATTCGGACAGGGGCAAATTACCCACGTGTTCGGCAGCGGCGAACGGATCACCCTGGCGGTGAGGTTTCCCGCCATCGGCCAGCAGAAAATCTTGGATCCCCGCATCGCGCCCATTCAAAAGCTCAGCTAGCTAGCTGGGCCCGAAACCGCTTTGGAGATGGATGGCGTAGCGGTATGGGTCTCATCCTTTTTGTAGGTGCCTTCATCTCGCCCAGAACTTGCTTGGAATAGGGCGGGTTGGCAGGGATCCCTTTTGTCGTGTAGAAATGTGAAGGCTTGCTAGGGCAAGGCCCCTGAAAAGATCACAAGGCCGACCATCCGGGTTTGAACCCTTTCCCCAGGTGGGCAGTCTAGCCGGATGGGCCGTCGTTTTTGGGTTGTGAGGCGGGCTTGTTCTCTTCGAGGGCAGTTACAGCGGGCAAGCGAGTGGTAGGTGGCTGATGCGCTGCAGCAAAAGGGGAGCTGGGCTACTCATCCTGCCGGCAGGACAGAGCTCCGGCTCGGCAAGGCAACTCCCTCTAGCTTTTGCCTTCGCTCTGGCGTTGCTTGTGGGCGTTCCCGGCTCTGTCGCCTATACCCAGATGGTTTGGGCCCAGCGTCCGGTGGAAGGCGGCGGCCAAGGTAGGGCGCCGCGCCCTGTCTCGGTGGATGTGGCCACAGCCCAGGTGGGATCCCTGGGGGCCGACTTGCGCTACACCGGCACCACCCAGCCCCTGCGGCAGGCGACGCTGCGCACCCGGATCGAGGGGCTGTTGCTACAGCTAGCGGTGGATGTCGGGGATCCGGTGCAAGCGGGGCAACTGCTGGGTCAGTTGGATCCCACCCTGCTGCAGGCGGCTCTGCTGCAGGCCCAATCGCAACTGGCGGCGCAGGAATCTCAGGTGGCCCAGGCGCAGGCGCAACTGAGCAATGCCCGCACCCAAGTGGAGCAGGCCCGCCTGAACCTTTTGCAACTGGAGGCCGATGCCGAACGCCTAGGACAACTGGCGCAAAAGGGAGCTGTTTCCGCCCAACAGGCGGAACAAGCCCGCACCGCCGCCCGCACGGCTGCTCAGGCCTTGCGCTCGGCAGAGGAACAGGTACGTGTCCAAGAGCAAGCGGTGATCGCTGCCCAGCGCCAGGTGGACGCCCAGGGATCCCTGGTGGCCCAGGCCCAGGAGCGCCTTTCCTACACCCAACTGCGCTCGCCCCTGACGGGGGTGGTGCTCTCCCGGCAGGCGGATCCGGGCGCTTTTTTGAACGCGGGGGCAGACGTGCTGACGGTGGCCGATTTCAGCCAGGTGAGGGTGGAGTTTCCCCTTTCTGAATTGGAGCTGGCGCGGGTGCAGGTGGGCCAAGCCGTTCAGGTGGAATTGGACGCCTTTCCTGGCCAACGCTTCGCTGGACAAATTGCCCGCATCTCCCCGGCTGCCGATCCCCAGGCCCGCCTGATCCCGGTTGAAGTGGTGATCCCCAACCCCGGCGGCCGCATCGGCAGTGGCTTGTTGGCCCGAGTGGAGCTGACCAGGCCGCAGGCGCAGCGGGTGATCGTGCCGGCCACAGCAATTCAACAGAACGAGCCGGGTGCAGCCCTGGTCTTTGTGGTGGAGCGGCAGGGGGAAACGGCGCGGGTGTTGGCCCGCCCGGTGCAACTGGGAGCACAGCGGGATGGCCAGGTGGAGATCGTGTCGGGATTGGAAGCTGGCGAGCCGTTTGTGGTGCGCAGCGCTGCCCCTTTGCAAGATGGGCAGGAAGTGCAGCTAAGTGTCCTCTCGGAACGATTCTAAACGTTTATCAAAGGAGCTACGCCCATGACCCCAGCCCCGAGCGGACTCAGCCTCAGCGGCCTGGCCATCCGCCGCCACATTGGCACCCTGATGCTGGCTTTGGCGGCGATCGTCATGGGCTTCTATTTCCTCACCCGCCTGCCGGTGGATCTGTTGCCCTCGATTGTCTATCCCCGCATTGGCGTGCGGGTGGAGCTGGCGGGAGTAACCCCAGAGGTGGCCGTCGAGGAGATTACCCGCCCTCTGGAAGACTCGCTTTCCACTGTGGAAGGGGTGGAACAGATCTATTCCACCACCCGCGAAGGGCAAGTCCGGGTGGATCTCTTCTTTGCGCCGGGGGGCAACATCGATCAAGCCCTCAACGACACCACGGCGGCGGTGAACCGAGCCAGAGGACGGCTGCCGGATGGGGTTTCGGCTCCCACGGTGTTTAAGTTTGACCCTTCCCAGTTGCCCGTTTATGAGTTTGCCCTGAACGCGCCCGGGCTGACGGATGTGGAGCTGCGCCGCTTTGCCGAGGAAGAGTTGGCCCGCGAGTTGGGCGTGGTGCCGGGGGTGGCCACGGTGGATGTGGCCGGGGGCACTCTCGAAGAGGTGCAGGTGGATCTGGATGTGGAGCGGCTGCAGGCATTGGGGCTGGGCCTGACGGATGTGCTCGGCCAACTGCAGGCCCGCAACCAGGATCTTGCCGGGGGACGGATCCGCGGCGAGCTAGTGGAGCCTTTGACGCGCACAATAGGCCGGTTCCGCAGCCCGGAAGATATTCAAGCGCTGCGCTTCAACACCCCCAGTGGAGGGACGGTGCGCCTAACAGACTTTGCCACGGTGGCCGTGCGCCCTGCTGCCGAGGGGGTGCGGGTGACCTTGAATGGAGAGCCGGCTGTGCGCCTGAGCATTCAAAAGCAGCCGGATGCCAACACCATCCGCGTGGTGGACGGGATCCGTCGCCGCCTGGAACAACTGCGGGCCGCCGGCCTCATTCCGCCGCAAGTAACCCTGATCCCCACCAGCGACGAGTCCCGCTTCATCCGCAGCTCGATTCAAAGTGTGGCTCTTGCCGGCTTGAGCGGGGCGGTGCTGGCCGGGCTGGCGGTGTTGCTGTTTTTGGGATCCCTGCGCCAAACCCTGATCGTGGTGACCGCCATTCCCCTGGCCACCCTGGCGGCAGTGCTGCTGATGGGCCTGTTCGGCCTTTCCATCAATATCATCAGCCTGGGAGGGCTGGCCCTGGGGGTGGGGATCGTGGTGGACAACGCCATCGTGATGTTGGAAAACATCGCCAAAGGAACAGAAGGGATCCCACGGCAGGACGCCCGTTGGTTTGGGCAGCGGGTGCTGGAGCAAGCGGAGCGCAGCAGCCGCCAGTTGGAATCGGCCCTGGTGGCCTCCACGGCCACCAACCTGGTGTCGGTGTTGCCCTTCTTGCTGGTGGGAGGTTTTGTTTCGCTGATTTTCAACGAGCTGATTTTGACCATCAGCTTTGCCGTGGCCGGATCCCTGGTGGTGGGCCTGACGGTGGTGCCGATGCTCACCTCTCGCCTGTTGACGATCCGCCGCAGCAGTGGGCTGCGCCACTGGGGCCCGATCCGCAGCTTTGGGCGGGGGATCCTGGGTGGCACCTATGCCTATCGACGGCTGCTGAGCCGCTTGTTGCGGCGACCGGCGCTGCCTATCCTGCTGGCTTTTCTCCTCCTGGGCGGGGGCAGCTATTGGATGGCCGGGCAACTGAACCAAGAGCTTCTGCCCCGCATCGCCACCGGGCAGGTGAACCTGTCTGCCAACTTTGCCCCCGGCACCACTCTGGAGACCAACCACCGCATCATGCAGGCGGTGGATCGCCTTTTGCTAGAGCAACCTGAGGTGGAGTATGCGTTCACCACGGCAGGTGGATCCGCCTTTGGGGGCAGCACTGTTGAGAACCCCCTGCGGGGCACCAGCACCATCACCCTCAAGCCCGGCACCGACGTGGGACGTTTCGTGGATCGGGTGAACGGGTTGATAGGCCAACTGAACTTGGTGGGATCCCGCATCCGCGTGTTTCCGGGCAGCGTCCGCGGCCTTTCCGCCCGCAATTCTGCCGTCAATGCCGAAGTGGACGTGGTGCTCCAAGGGGAGGCCACTCAGGCGCTTCAAGAGGCTAGCCGCAGGGTGTTGCGGGCCTTGGACGAGCAGGCTACCCTCTCCACCTTCCGCCCTGATGCCGACGATAGCCAGCCGGAGCTCCAGATTTGGCCGGATTGGGAGCGGGCCGCTCCCCTGCGCCTCAGCCTTCAGGACATAGGCCGGGTGGTGCAGACGGCGGTGCAGGGATCCGTGCCCATCCAATTGCAGCAGGGCAGCCGCCTTCTGGATGTGCGGGTTCGCCTGGCCACGCCCATCACCCAGCCTTCGCAACTGGAGCGCCTGCCCTTGGCTGTGCAGAATGGCCAGCCGCTGCGCTTGGGGGATGTGGCCAGGTTGCAGATGGGGGAGGCCCCCGGGGAAATTCGCCGCCTCAACCAACGGCAGGTGGTCATTTTGAACGGCAGCCTCAGGGCCGGAGCCAACCAGAGCGCTGCTGTCGCCGAGGTGGATGAGATCCTGTCGGGCCTGGAACTGCCTGCCGGCGTGACCCGCCTGCCCAGCGTGGCCTTGGAAAACAACCGGGAGCTGCGCAACAACCTGCTGCTGCTGGGATCCCTGGCAGCTTTTTTGGTGTTTGTGGTGATGGCGGTGCAGTATAACTCCCTCCTCGACCCGCTGGTGATCATGCTGACGGTGCCTTTGGCCCTCTCCGGCGGCATCCTGGGCCTGTTCCTCACCCGCACGGCAGTGGGGGCTACGGTGCTGGTGGGGGCGGTGCTGCTGGTGGGCATTGTGGTCAACAACGCCATCTTGATGGTGGAGCTGGCCAACCAAATTCGAGAGGAACAGGGCTTGGATTATCGCAGCGCCATGCTAGAGGCTGCCCCGCAGCGGCTGCGCCCGATCCTGATGACCACAGTGACGACGGTGCTGGGCCTGTTCCCCCTGGCGTTGGGCTGGGGAGAGGGATCCGAGCTGCTGCAACCGCTGGGGGTTGTGGTTTTTTCCGGCCTTTCTTTGGCGACGCTGCTGACCTTGGTGGTGATCCCTTGCTTCTACGTGCTGCTGCATAGAGGGGGAAGCAAAACCTCAACTCCCCCTTTTCCCAAGCTGGCGGTTGTCCCACCCGCGGCTTTGTCCGAGACTGCTGGTCAGTAGCTGGGATTGGCACTGTTAATCGCCGCTTGGAGATGTTTCGCAGCGAGGGATCCCTGGGGGCACCCACTGCTTTGCCGGTGGCCAAGGGGATTACGCCCTGCGCCTCGCCTTCAGCTACCAACCGGAAGAGCGCATCCTCAGCAGCATCCAGGTCATCGGAGAACACCTGCACAAACTCATGGACCAACGCTGACAGATCCCAGGCCAGAGGGAGATCCCAAGACTTCTAGGGATTCCAGGCGTGGTGGAAAACCCCCGGCCTGTCGATGCGCTCAAAGGTGTGGGCCCCGAAGAAGTCCCGCTGGGCCTGGGTGAGGTTCTGGGGCAGGTCGGCGGTGCGGTAGCTGTCGTAGTAGGCCAAGGAGGCGCTGATGGCTGGGATCGGGATCCCCAGGGCTGCCGCCGTGGCCACCACCCGCCGCCAGGAGCCCTGTCGCTCCTGGATCGCCTGCTTGAACTCCTCATCCAAAAGTAGGTTCACCAGCTCTGGATCCCGTTTGTAGGCTGATTGGATCTCGCCCAGAAAGCGGGCGCGGATGATACAGCCCCCTTTCCAAATCCGCGGGATCTCGCTGAAGGTATAGACATAGCCGTGGGCAACGGTGGCTTGCCTGAGCAGCGCCATCCCCTGGGCATAGGAACAGATCTTGGAACAATAGAGGGCGGCACGCAGATCTTCAAGGAAGCAGTCGGGATCCCCTTCAAAAGTTGCATCGGGCCCTTTCAACTGAGCAGAGGCAGCCACCCGCTCCTCTTTCAGCGACGAGAGGATGCGAGCTTGCACCGCCGCTTCGATGGTGGGCACCGGCACCCCCAAATCCAGGGCATCCTTGACCGTCCACAAGCCCGTACCCTTCTGCCCCGCCTTGTCCAAAATCAGATCCACCAGCGGCTTGCCCGTCTCCGGATCCAGCGTTCCCAAAATCTTGGCGGTAATCTCAATCAAAAACGACTCCAGCTCCGTCTCGTTCCAGGCCTGAAAAATCTCCTGCATCTGCGAGGCCGTCAGCTTCAAGCCCCGGCGCATCAAGTCATAGACCTCGGCGATCAGTTGCATATCGCCATATTCGATGCCGTTGTGCACCATCTTCACGTAGTGCCCACCCCCTTTGGGCCCCAGGTAGGTAACGCAGGGGCCATCCGCCACTTGAGCGGCAATTTTGCTCAGGATGGGCTCCAGTTGGCGATAGGCTTCCGGGCTGCAGCCGGGCATGAGGCTGGGGCCGTTGAGGGCGCCCTCTTCGCCGCCGCTCACCCCCATGCCGACAAAGTGGATCCCGGTGGACTCCAGAGCCTCGGCGCGGCGATCCGTATCGGTGTAGAGGGAGTTGCCGCCATCGATGAGGATGTCTCCCGGCTCCAGCAGCGGCTTCAGCTCGTCGATCACCGCGTCTACCGGCGGGCCCGCCTTGACCATGATCAGGATTTTGCGGGGCCGCTCCATCATCTGCACCAATTCCGGCAGGCTGTAGGCAGGGGTGACCTGTTTGCCTTGGGCTCGCTCCCGCATGAACTGGTCGGTTTTGGAGCCGGTGCGGTTGTAGACGGCAACCGGAAAGCCGTTGCGCTCGACGTTGAGGGCCAGGTTTTCCCCCATCACCGCCAGGCCGATCACCGCAAAGCTAGGCTTGCTCATGGTTGGGGCACTATCGACACCTCACCCAATCTAGAGGTCGATCCGACCAACCGGGCTCAGGGATCCTGTTTTCTTCACTTTTGCCGGAGTGTAGGCTCAAGGACTCTCCGGATTTCCCATCCTTGCAGAGGAAGCACGTTCGAGATAGCTGCTGCCTCTGTGGCAACTGGATCAGCTAGAAACCACAGGAGCCCCGCCCTGTACCCGTAGGGTCAGGCTCGGGAGAAATGCGGACGACGTATAGTTGTAACATGACCCAAGTCCTGACTATCTCCTGCAAGCTCAAGGTATCTGCTTCGCAAGCCGTGAAGCTAGAGGCAACCTTGTCGGCTTTTGCACAAGCACTCCTCGCGCCAGCGGGCCGTAG